>JAJUGM010000092.1 GCA_029268165.1 Bacteroidota bacterium | reverse complement strand
GTCAGTGCTTGAACAGACGTATTGATAATATTGAAGAAATTAAAAGCGAGGTCGAAGCATGGATGAACACACGAAACAGTAAGGAATCGAAAATAAACTGGCAGTTTACAACAAAAGATGCCAGAATAAAATTAAAAAAACATCATACGTCAATTAATGATTGACATGACACTAGCTAAAAAATTAAAAAAACAATACTCTGAACAATATTCCGTTATATTATTGCAGTATTTGTTTCACAGGTTCATGAGAAATGTTATTTTTGCAAATATTTTTCTTTCAAATCTTTAATTTGTATGGAATTAAAAGAAATTCTTGCCATATCAGGTTATAGCGGTCTTTTCAAATTTATCTCGCAGGGCCGTAATGGGATTGTAGTTGAATCTTTTACTGACAAAAAAAGATCATTTATCCCTGCTACCACTAAGGTAAGCTCTCTGGAAGATATAGCCATTTTTGCGAATGATAAAGAAGTGCCCCTGAAAGATATTTTTAAAATAATGTTTGAGAAGGAAAACGGGGCGAAATCAATTGATGCAAAAACAAGTTCACCCGATGAACTGAAACAATACATGGAAAAAATACTTCCTGATTATGACCGGGAAAAAGTATATGTTTCTGATATTAAAAAACTTGTAACATGGTATAACATTTTACATGACCATGACCTGCTGAAATTTGATGAAGAAGTACAGCCTGCTTCTGCTGAAGAAGAAACAAAGAGTGATAATAAAGAAACTGATACATTAAAACAGGTTGTTACTGCTAAAGAAAAACAAACGGTTGCAAAACCTAAAGCAGCAGAAAAAAAGACGGGTACAACAGAAAAGGCTAAAACCACCAAATCATCACCAAAAAAAGAGCGAAGCCCGGTAAAGAAATAATTTTCCGTAACATTTTTTTTGGCAGGAAATTTGCGCGCTTTTAAAGGTAAACATGCGTATGAGTTTCTGAATTATAGTATTAATGCTATAAATTATATTATTTATTAAAATTTTCATAAATAAAAAATTATGAGAAATATTCTGAAAACACTGCTTATACTTTATATTCCGTTATTTTATAATGCCGCTGCACAGACAGGGACAAAAGCAGCATCCATTATTGAATGGAAAGAAACCACTGTTGATTTTGGAAAGATCGTAAAAGGCAAACCGGTAACGGCCGAATTTTATTTTTCCAATCCGAGCATGGTACCCTTAATCATTTTTTCAGTAGAACCATCATGCGGATGTACTGTTGCTGACTTTCCAAAACAACCGGTAGCCCCGGGAAAATCAGGGGTTATCAGGGTTACTTTTGACGCTGCTGATCTCGGCTTTTTTCAGAAGTCAGTCACAGTATCTACAAATGCCCAACAGGGCGATGAAACCTTAATTATTAAGGGAGAAGTGGTAAAACAGCTATAACTCAGCTATGATGAATAAACAAATTCATCACACCTGGGTTAATGGCATGATATCCGGATTACATATTGCTGATTGAATGATTACTATGTACTAAACATGAGGAGATTTAAAGAATTCTGACTCATCATTTATTATGACAAATCACCAGCGTATAATAATTTGAATTCTGAAATCCATATATCAGAATTTATTCCTTGATTCATTCCCGAAAGTTTTCAGGGCTTTATTCCGGGTTCTTGCATCTATCAGGGAACACTGATTCTGTTTTCAAGCATTCTGTTATGATATTGTTGTATAAATGCTTTAAGCTTGAGCTCCATTGTATCCTGCACAGTACCGGCCCTCCCACTTATATTATTTTTCAAAAGTCTGTCAGTCTTGAAATTATATAATCCCCTGGTTTGTTTTTCATCTGCAATCAGCAACAAATCTTTATAAAACAACTGATACATGCCATTGATATAATTCACAACATTGTTCCCACCCTTAGAGTGTAATACATCATTACCAAATGCAAAGTAGGGTTTATTATAATTGAGAATTCCTAACACAACCGGCATGATGTCAATCTGTTGGATCAGTCTGTCATCCAAACCATTAAGACTGCCATCAGGGGTATAAATTATTATAGGGACTTCAAAAAGTCCTGCAGAAGTAAGATATATGTCACGTTGCGGTTCTGATTGTGCATGATCAGCTGTAATAATAAAAATGGTATTTCTAAACCATGGTTGGTTTGATGCTGTTTCAAAAAACTTTCTCAGTGCCATGTCAGTATAGCCTATACATCGATTGATCGGGTGAGGACCTTCAGGGAAAACGCCATGGTATCTTTCGGGTAATAAAAACGGATGATGAGAAGAGGCACTGAAAAAAGTAGTCTGAAAAGGTTGCGGTATTTTACCAAGCTCGTGTGCAAAGTATTGAAAGAATTCTTCGTCCCAAATAGCCCAGAAACCATCAAAGTCTCTTTTATTACCATACTCATTCATTCCATAATATTTATCTATGCCAATCATATTCGAGAAGGCCAGGTAACCCATCGAACCGTTTGGAGCTCCGTGAAAAAACGAAGTATGGTAGCCTTCCTGTTTTAATAAAAAAGGCAGGCTTTGCATTTTGTTGGTAAAGCATTCTGTAAGAACAAAAGGCTCTACAATAGAAGGGATGCTAACCAAAACCGAAGGCATAATGTCAATGGATTTTCGACCGTTGGCAAAGCTATATCTGAAGGTAAGACTTTTTTCACAAAGGCTGTCAAGGAAAGGTGTATAGCTTGTGTAATTACTGCCGGTATCAGTATTAAAAAATCCGATAAACTCTTTGCCAAGGCTTTCGATGATAATAATAGCCACATTCTTTTTATTCATTTCCCCTGTTGATGGCAGATAGTGAATGACCGGGTAAATGCTGTCGGCTTCCTCAGGTGAAAAGTAACTGAATTTTGTAAATGTTTTAATTTCAAGTGTTTTTAGAATACAGAAAGGAGTATTCAGAACGATGCTTACTTCCTTTGGTTCTTTGACATATTGACCGGCATTACTAAGGGTTATTGGCCTGGTGCTATGCTTATAACCTCCTCTGACTCCTCCAACAAAAAGTGTATAGGTTAGCGCCATCAGGACAATTGCATATATGTAATAAAAAAAACCTTGTTGTTTTAGCACTCCGGTGGGTTTGGTAATACGTGTGAGATAAACTATGGCGGCTGCAAGCGCCAGGAATATAATAACACCGTACCAATAATCAGTAAGAAACTTAACAAACAGCACACCCAAGTTTGATTCATGTTCAAATTGCCTGAAAACTGAGGAGGTGGTCCGTGTCAGCGTATATGGATAATAAAAAACATCAATGATATTAGCAGCTATCGCAACAGTGTTGGCAAAAATAAACAGGGTAGAGAGCAATGACTGAAACCAATTTTTGTATCTTATTTTAAATGGTAAGGTTGCCAGCATAATAAATAAAATGTTGACATAAAGTATGGCAACTGTATCAAAAACCAAGCCTCCCCATATCCATTTTAAAACACGGCTGGTATCATAGGATGAAAAGAAGTGAGTATTAAACAAAACAAAAATCAGCCTGCAAATACCAAAGAGGACATATATACCAGCCAGCCTTAGAATAGTAGAAATAAAGACTGGTTCGGGGTAAAGAGCTTTTATTTTTTTCATACTTATAGATAAATTGAAAGTAATGATAACAAATTTAA
This sequence comes from Bacteroidota bacterium, assembly GCA_029268165.1. GTDB lineage: Bacteria > Bacteroidota > Bacteroidia > Bacteroidales > UBA10428 > UBA5072. The sequence goes on along the minus strand of JAJUGM010000092.1, from coordinate 6,609 downwards.
AAAATCTGCAATTGGTTATTTCATTCATTATATTTTTGTATCATAAATAAAAAATTATTATTTGTCAATATATTTGTTTTTGTTGGTTAATCACAATTAATGAAATTATAATGAAACAGTTCTCTAGTTTTCTCGAGATGGTTAAAGTGCGACAGAGTACCAGGGCTTATGATTCAAGGCCTGTTGAACTTGATAAAATACTGCGTTGCCTTGAAGCTGCAAGATTAGCGCCATCTGCCTGTAATGCACAACCATGGAAGTTTGTAGTTGTTAATGAGCCTGAACTTAAAAATGCCCTTGCCGATGCGATGCACGACCGGATTCTTCCACTGAATCATTTTACAAAACAGGCGCCTGTTCATGTGGTTATTGTACGCGAGCATGCTAATCTTACCTCTAACATAGGTCAGGTAGTTAAAAATAAGGAATATCCTCTTATGGATATTGGAATAGCTGCTTCGCATTTCTGCCTTCAGGCAGTTGAAGAAGAACTGGGTACCTGTATCGTGGGTTGGTTTAATGAAAAAAAAGTCAGAAAATTATTATCAATCCCGGCAAGGAAAAGAGTTGAGCTGATTATTACAGTGGGGTATCCGGCTACTGATGAAATAAGGCCAAAAAAACGCAAATCATCCGATGAAGTAATTTCATTTAATAAATACGATTAACAGATAGCGAATAAATCACTCATAGTAAATTAAAACTATTTCTTTAATCACTGCATCAGGAGGAATTTTATGCGCATAATCGGTAGTAGTCACCTTTACATTTTCGGGTATTTCTATGCTGAATGATCCGTCAAAGCCTGAAACTACAATATAAACCAAAGAACCGCCTGAATAATTAATATTACTTATCCGGTATTTGTCGCTCAATTCAGCAAAAGACATGCCCGGATGTATTCCTTCTTTGGTGATAAATTCTTCTCTTGTAGTTGCAAAGCGTACAATCTTATTGCTGGTTGAAGATGTCCAGCCGGGTTCAATAGTAAAGAACAATCCCTTTTTATCCATAACATAAAAAATGTTGCTTCGCTTTTCACACCCTCTGCACTCCGGAGTGCCCGATTTCAGTACTCTATATTTCTTTGAAAGCACTGACAAAACCGAATCAATGTCATCACCCATCTTTAATATATCGGCAACATGGCCCTTGCTAATCCTGTAGGTAGCTGAATCCTGTGATTTACCGGAGTAAGGTATCCAGACTAGTATTGAAATAACAACTGTAACCATTAGCTTCATGGTAATGGAATTTATTGTTTTGCGATTACCAGTTGTATTTACCTAACCCGCATTCATTGAATTGAATTATTATTTAAGGTAAATTTAATACAGCGGCCTGACAATAACAAATAAGTCAATTAAGGGTATTTGGATGAATTTATCTTAACGGGATATTTTTCGGCATTTCTTTATTATCCCAAGTACGATGAAGAACCAATTTCATCTGTGCAGATAAAAGTGATTTTTGTAGGAATTTTGCCGTGCTAGGCTTTTGTTGCTCTGTTAATTATGGCAATAAGTTTTGGTTCTTCTTTTTCCCAGCAAAGCTCATCAGCTGCATCTTTTAGGTTCTGTTTCCACCGGAAGCGATCGTCCTCATTTTCGAGCATTGACTTAAAACATAAAGCCAGCTCACGGGGATCGTTTGAATTAATTATCCTCCCGATGTCATATTTTCTGACTATAGCAGCCATTTCCGGCAAATCAGAAACAAGTACAGGAACTTCAGCCTGAATATAATCAAATAGTTTGTTTGGTAATGCGTATCGGTAATTCAGGCCCAAATCTTCTTCGAGCGATATGCCTAAATCAGCCTGTCTGGTATAATTATAAAGATTTTGCTGAGGAACTCTTCCGGTAAATGTTACTTTGTCAGTAAGGCCTGCATCTTTGGTAAGTTTTACAAGATCATCTTTAATATCCCCTTCGCCAACAATAACAAGCCTGGTATTTTCAATAAACTTCATGGCAAGTATTGCCAATTCAAGTCCCCTGCCCAGGTTAACAGAACCCTGGTAAACAATAATATGCTCATTTGCGGTTTTAAGATTGATGTTGATAATTTCAGGGTTATTTTTCCTTAAAGGATAATTATGTATTACTTCCATATTTATGCCATATTTCTGATTATAGGCAAGAGCTATTGACCGGCTCACTGTATAGGCATACTGCAGATGCGGTAAAATCCTGCTTTCAATCCATTCCCAGATCCGCTTTATACGGTGTCGCCCAACCAGTTCGGGTACTTCAGTAAAAAATTCATGACTATCATAAATAAGGGGCTTTTTCCTGATAAGTGACACCAGATAATTTGCCGGTAATGTATCCAGATCACAAGCAAGAAATACATCCGTCCGGTTAAATAATAAGAATAGAAACAACCTTAAGTTGTATTCGGCATAAAACAAGGGCCCTTTATTAAAAATAAGGCAAAACAATTTTACATTGTATGGGAATAAGGACAAATCAACATTTATCTTCCGTCTACGCCCAATTACGCATACGGAAAATCCGTTTCGCATAAGTGATAATGCGACACGATTCACACGCTGGTCGGCCAAAACATCATTGGTAACAGATATGCAGACTTTCACATTCTTTTGTTTTTTGTGCTAATGTATGAATTTGATTCCAACATTAAATATTTAATAAAAAAGCTTTATTATTATATTTGTTTTTTTCTGAGCCTAAAAAATAATGATTATTCAGGAAAACATTTCACTTCTTCCGTATAATACATTTCGCATTGATGCATGGACAAGATATATGGCTTTTCCGGCAACGACTGATGAAATTGTATCCTTGCTAAAAAGCCGGCAGCAGGAATTTAATCCAAAAATTGTTTTAGGATGCGGGAGTAATATTTTATTCACGAGAAATTTTGAGGGGCTTATCATACATCCTGAAATTAAAGGTATTGAAGTAGTAAAAGAAACCGAAGATTATGTGCTGGTGAGAGCCGGATGTGCTGAAAACTGGGATGATTTTGTTAAATTTTGTGTTGATAATGACTGGGGGGGAATTGAAAATCTTTCGTTAATACCGGGTACTGTTGGGGCAAGCCCTGTGCAGAACATCGGCGCCTATGGTGTTGAAGTGAAAGATGTTGTTGAAAAGGTTGAAGCAATTATGATTGAAACATCAAAGAAAAGAACTTTTTCAGCAAAGGAATGTAGTTTTGGATACAGAGACAGCATATTCAAAAAAGAATTAAAGCATAAGTGCATCATTACTCATGTAACTTTCAGGTTAAACAAACAACATATTTTTAGAACGCATTACCCTGACCTTGAAAAAGAGTTAGATAAATATCCTGACACCACCATTCAATACATCAGAGATGCTATTATTTCCATCAGAAAGCAAAAGTTGCCTGATCCTGCACAACTGGGAAATGCCGGCAGTTTTTTTAAAAATCCTATTGTTAGTTCAGACAAGGCAAATGAAATTCGCAGATTTTATCCTTCAATGCCTGCCTATAAAGCTGGCGAAAACGAAGTTAAACTATCTGCTGCATGGCTAATCGAAACAACCGGCTGGAAAGGCAGAAAAATCCACAATGTGGGTACATATAAAAAACAGCCATTGGTTATTGTCAACTATGGAAATGCTACCGGGAAAGAAATCATTGATTTTGCAAAAAAAATACAACAGGCTGTTAAGCAACAATTTGGCATTTTATTGGAACCGGAAGTCAATATTTTTTAAAACGTTATGCACTTTTTTCAATGATCACAATTGTCTGATTTATAATATCTTTTGCAATATCGGCATTTTCAGCCTCGGCATAAAGACAAATTGTGTGCTCGGTTTCGGAAGCCCTGATAAGGAGCCATCTGTTGCCAGTCAGGTAATATTTATAGCCATCGAGGGTAACGTATCGTTCAACTTTATATTCACCAAAACCTTTATATACTCCATTTTTACAATTTTCAACAATTTTATTCCTATGCATCCGGTTCAGTTCAATCTCAGCTTTTTCATACCCGAATGTACCTGTAATTGAGTAAACCTCGTCCTTTAATTCTTTCAGCGATTTGCCGGTTTCAAGCAGGGCCTGACAAATCATAAATCCGGTGTATATTGCATCGCATTGAGGCAGAAATCGGCCAAAAGCAATCCTTCCTGATTCTTCACCGGCTATAAGGATATTTTCCTCAGTCATTATCTTAGATATCTCCCTAAACCCGGTTTTAGAATGTATTAGTTTAAGGCCATAATGGGAACAAATGATATGAGCCTTTTCGGTGCTGGAAAAGCCAGCAACAATATCACCTTTCATTTGTTTGTATCCGGCCAGATAATGAATAAGTATGAGCAATAAAAGGTTAGCATCAATGAAATTGCCATAGGAGTCAAAAAGTGCAATGCGATCGGCATCGCCATCCATTGCCAGGCCAAATGCCATATTTTTATTTTTAATCATAAGCTCATCAAGTTCATGCAGATTTTTATAAACCGGATCAGGAGGGATTCCTTTAAATGCCGGATTAACTTCATTATGTATAACAGTGCAATCGGGCAATAGTTTATTAATAATATTCTGACCGCTGCCATACATAACATCAACAATAAACCTGATGCCTGATTTATTTATTTCGTCAACAGGAAATGTATCTTTTATTTCTTTTAAATAAATTGTTTCAAGATTAATATAGTGGATAAGGCCTTGTTCAAGTAAAGAGTTCCAATTAAGCAATTCAAGATCAACCTCATTATCATCACTGATCAGATTTTCGATATCCTTTACATCCTTTTCAAACATGCTGCCGCCATGGCTCCCTATCAGCCTGTAGCCATTATAATTAACCGGGGCATTACATGCTGATATCATAATACCGCAGCTGGCTTTCAATTTTTTTACACCCAATGAAACCGCAGGGGTTGAAACAAAGCGTTCAGGGATAAAAACACGTACGCCTTTCGAAGCAAGTATTTTAACTACTGCCTCAAGAAACATTTCACCTCCGAAACGGCAATCGAATCCTACAACCACAGAAGGACTTTTATACTTTCTGGTAAGCCATAGCGATGTAGCATAAGCGACTTTTGAAACTGAAGCAATGGTGAACTCTTTTGCAATGATTCCTTTCCATCCATCAGATCCGAAGATTACCCTGTCCATGTTAAAATACTATTGGTATGAATTTAGGTGTATTAAGTTACTAATATATTTTCGTTATTACAAGGCACTTTTGTTTTAATGCATAATTCTTCTCCGGTTCAAAGCCCGCTGATAAAGCCGTGCATTTTTGTTGTGTTGCTCCAGCGTGCGCGCGAAGTTGTGATATCCCGAAAAATCCTCTTTTGCACAAAAATATAAAAAATCATGTTTTTCATAATCAAGTACCGCATCAATTGTTTTGATTGAGGGAAGGCAAATTGGTCCCGGTGGTAGACCAAAGTATTTGTAAGTATTATAGGGCGAGTCAATAGTAGTATGCTTAGTCAGCACCCTTTTTATTCCCATATTGCCCAGTGCATATTTAACAGTCGGGTCAGCCTGCAGTTTGATACCCTGATTCAACCTGTTGATATATACACCGGCTATTCTCCTGTATTCTTCCGGCTTACTTGTTTCATATTCAATGATTGAAGCAAGCGTAATTACTTCGTTTTTATCGAGGTTGATCCGTTTAGCTTTATATGTACGTTCATAGTTCCAGAATTTTTCATATTCTTTTTTCATGCGTTCCATGAAACCTTTGGCTGAAGTATTCCACCAGAATTCATAAGTATTGGGAATAAACAGGCCAAGGATAGAATATTTATTAAATCCAAGTGAAGCCAGATAAAGTTCATCATGCAGCAATGTAAGTATCTGATTTTTATCAGGTTCGAGTTGCCTGCTCACGCTTATGGCCAACTCATCAATTGAATGTATATTGTTAATAACAAGTTTTACAGGTTCTTGAATACCTGCTCTTAAAATGTTAATCAGCTGATTGTTTGACATCCGGTTATGTATTTTATACCTGCCGGGGTTTATATGATTTTTATAATTCTTACGTTCAGCAACCCATTCAAATGAGTTTTTATGTTTAACAAGATTTGCTTTATAAATAAGGGCAAATACATCCTCAATCTCTGATCCGGTTGGTATATAAAGGTAATAGGGTTTTTTCCCGGGAGTAAAGATATTTGGAGAATAGGCTCTCAGGTATATTTCTGAAACTTTTATTCCTGCTATTATAAATACAGCGAAGATGGCAAATAAAATATATTTTATAACCGATGAACTGCGCATAGCGAAGATATACTGTTAAATTTTAACAACATAAAGTTGTCCGGCTTCATCACGAATAACTTTCACCTGTACATCTTTTTCGATATAACCCATTTCGGCTTTGGCGTCGAAGATTTCTCCATCAATTTCAATAAGGCCTGACGGGCGCAGCACAGTATGAGCCCTGCCTGTTTTACCAACCATCTGCTTTTGTTTGACATCTACACCAATAAACCCCTCCCCGGTGGTTTCTTCTGCTTCAAGTGCAATACCCCTGAAAGCCTTTGAGTAAGCGAACCTTCGTGATCCCAATATAAAAATCACAAATGCCATAAATAAAGAAATCAGAACTGTCATTAAGGATTTCAGTATATGGCC
>JAJUGM010000091.1 GCA_029268165.1 Bacteroidota bacterium | reverse complement strand
GATTGTCTTCATTTACTGATAAAACAGGAAGGGAAGTAATTACTGGTATAAAATTACTTGGCTTGCATAGCGGAATACCTGCATTCCCGCTATTGTAAATATCAAGGACTTCTGAAGGAGAAAGAGCCCTGTCAAATATTGCAATATCATCAAGCTCTCCTGAAAACGGATATTTATTAGTACCGAATTGGTCCCAGTATCCTATTGTAAGAAAACCATCTCCGTCGAAACGCCCGGTATTAAAGTCTGTCGTTGTCGTTTTTACTGTATTATCAACATAAAGCCTGATATAGTCATTACCGGTCTGGCTGCCTTCATATACGAGAACAGCATGATGCCATAACGTGTCGCCAATTGATTTTTCACGTATAGCTATTGTATCATCGCCGCTTCTGTCTTGTAAATATGCTGTGACATACAAAGATGAGTTATCCCAGCCAAACCACCAGGAGCCCTGATCCATACTTCTTCCAACAAATACTTCAGGTTGTTCTGTAAAAACCGGCGCTTTATTCTTAAACCATAATGAAATAGAAAAATCATCATTATAAAGCCAATCATATTGATCCTTATCTTCTACCTGAAGAAAAGTATTTGCTATACCTTGAGGGTCGAATTCAAGTGATTTTCCCAATAACCCATCTTTAACAACAGGAGGTATATCTCCGCTAAACACGGCATCATTAGTGTCAATATGATCAAAATAAATGTTTTCGCTTGATTTATCTATATCCCAGTAAGAAATGATCTGAGATGGGCAGGAAACCGAATCAGCAATGTATATATAAAATTCCTGATAATAATCACCACTGTCATTCGACGCTTTAACTATTACTTTTCCACCCTGATAAACGTTAACAGGCGTCCATGTTATAACTCCTGTTGATGAGTCAATTTGCATATCCTCAAGCTTGCTTGCGAAGGAAAAGACAACCTCAGGAGGATTGGCATTTACCTCAACATCATAAATGTAAGCCTTATTCACAATGGCTGTAGAATCAGGAGTACTTAAGAATGTAACCTGTCCATTAACAACACTATTGCAAAAAAAAGAAATAACAAATAGAATAAAAGTTCTCAAAATTAAATGTTGCAGTTTTTTCATAGTCTTTTTGTTTTAATTGTATAAAAAATTACATGTGATAAACAATCAAATAGTTATTTTGTAATAAAAAAAGTACGACTAAATTATTATTATTAATCTAACTTAACAAATGTAATTTTATTAACTAATAGTTAAAGTATATGGATAATCTTTTTTTTTTGATTAAAGATTCCTTTAACACCTTAATATATTTCTAATTATTGAAAGACGAATTTATTATTTCCTTGTAATAGTAATAACAATTAATTTCCAGTGGCTCTTTCGAGCCTTTTCAGCATAAAAAAGATAAAAGAAGCCGACAGCAGGCAGCATACAACCAGGATAGTCCAGAAAACAGCCAGTGGAACAACTGTCCAGAGCATCCCCATTACACCAACAAGTAAATTGCCTGCTGATGTTGCGGCCAGCCATCCCCCCTGCATTAAGCCTTTATATTTGGGCGGCGATACTTTAGACACAAATGAGATGCCTATGGGACTTAAAAACAATTCAGCAATAGTAAGTATAAAGTAAGTGGATATCAGCCAGTAAGGCGAAACAAGCACATCTGATACGGTTTCTCCCAGTGAATCAGGCGAAGGAAGCCCGATTGAGGCTATGATAAGCACTATAAAACCAACGGCTGTAAGAACCATACCAATGCCAATTTTCTTTGGCGATGAAGGCTCTTTCCCTTTGTTTCTCAGCCAGCCAAAAATACCCAGAATTACCGGGGTGAGGGCAACGATAAAGAAAGGATTAAAATGCTGAAACTTCTGCGGAGTAAAGGGGTTAACATCATGAAATTTGCTGAAGCGGTAATATGCAATGCCTGCAAATACAATAGTCATCACTGCCCCTGCAAGCCTTGTTTTTAGTTCTGAGGTTTTGCGAAAAGCCAAAACCAAACCGACTACTGCCAGAAAAATGGGCAGCAGCGTAAACAAATCAAACCAAAGGTTAGTGAACCTGCCAACTGACGGCACGGTATAATCCCTGGCAAAGTAGGTCATGGTTAAGCCGTTTTGGTGGAATGACATCCAGAAGAAAATAACCACAATAAAAACAAGAATCAGTGCAAGAATTCTTTTCCGGGTTTCTTCGGCTGAAAGCTCCACAACCTGATCCTTCATCTGGGCATGGGCTGCTTTTTGTTTTTCAGTGAAATCAGCATGCTTGTAAAATTTTTTGAATCCAAGAAAAATAAGAGAAGATATTATAAGGCTAAGACAAGCTACCCCAAAACCAAAGTGATAGGATTTGCTCAATACATTGATATAATTTTCGGCAAAACTACCCAGTTTTTCAATGGTTATAGAAGCGTCCTGCAATTGGGCAATTGCCAGTAAATCAGCCGTATTTTCAAGCCGGCCTTCCAGGAATTTATGCGCAAGTGCAGGTATTCTGGCATCATAAGTATAACCTGAACCCGACAGGATAAAATTATTCATTGCTTCGGCAGCAGTTGGGGCAAACATAGCTCCAATATTAATGCACATATAAAAAATGGTAAACGCCGCATCACGCCTGGAGCTGTACTGAGGGTCATCATAAAGGTTCCCTACAAGGGCCTGCAGATTGCCCTTAAACAAACCTGTGCCAAAGGCTATAACAAACAATGCTGTAATGACTACCCACACGCTTGTATCTCCCCTCATGGGTATAGCCAGCATAAGATAACCTGCAAACATAACAACAATGCCTGTAGTAATCGTACGCCCATATCCCAGCCACTTGTCAGCAATGATTCCTCCGGCCAGAGGCAAAAAGTAAACAGCAAATAAAAAGATACTCCAAATTAAACTTGTTTTTGATGTATCAAAACCATATTTGGCCTGGATAAACAAAACAAATATGGCATACATGGTATAAAACCCGAACCTTTCGCCCATATTGGCCAGCGAAGCAACAACCAGCCCGCGCGGATGTCCTTTAAACATATCTCAAGTATTTAGGTTAGTAATATCACAAATATAGAAATCTTTTTCAACTAAAAAATTGACAGATTTATAGGTTGAAATTTTTCCCTTCTGACACTTCCTTTAGTAATTAACTCTAAAAATTAGAATCATTATTCTGTTCACGGTATCAGAAAATTATTATCTTTACCGCTTCAATTTAAATATTTATATTAAATTAACTGATTTACAGATTGTTAATTAATAATTATTAACTTAAAAAGAATTTTGTATGCTTAACAACTTGTTTTGGATTATTCCAGTGTGTTCGGTGATAGCGCTGGTTTTTGCGTGGTATTTTTTCAAAAATATGATGAAACATGAAGAGGGATCGGATCTGATGAAGAAGATTGCCCTTTATGTGAGGCAAGGTGCAATGGCCTATTTAAAGCAGCAATACAAAGTTGTTACAATTGTATTTATTGTACTTTCAGGTATTTTTGCTTTCCTGGCGTATGGTCTCCATATACAGAATCCGTTTATTCCCTTTGCTTTTATTACCGGGGGGTTCTTTTCGGGGCTTGCCGGGTATTTTGGTATGAAAACAGCTACCTATGCATCTTCGAGAGCTGCTTATGCTGCTTCAAAATCATTAAATGATGGTTTGAGAGTTGCTTTTCGTTCAGGAGCAGTTATGGGTCTTGTGGTTGTTGGATTGGCGCTGCTTGATATTTCCATCTGGTTTTTTATTCTCAATCAGATATATCCTCCTGATGTGGATCCTAATAATCTTCTTATTATTACAACAACGACCTTAACCTTTGGTATGGGGGCTTCAACTCAGGCTTTGTTTGCCCGTGTGGGTGGTGGTATTTATACAAAGGCTGCTGACGTAGGTGCTGACCTTGTTGGCAAAGTTGAAGCAGGCATTCCTGAAGATGATCCGCGTAACCCGGCTACTATTGCCGACAATGTTGGCGATAATGTTGGTGATGTTGCCGGTATGGGAGCTGACTTATATGAATCATATTGCGGTTCAATCCTTTCTACTGCAGCGCTGGGTGCTGCTGCATTTGTTTCTCAGGGAGCAGATCTGGCATTCAGGGCAGTTATAGCACCTATGCTGATTGCTGCTGTTGGTATCATTCTTTCAGTATTAGGCATATTTCTTGTCCGCACTAAAGAAGGTGCCACACAAAAACAATTACTACGCTCACTGGGATTTGGAGTTAATTCAAGTGCAGTGCTTATTGCTATTTTTTCATGGATAGTTTTATGGTATCTGTTTAAAGACACATTATTTAATTACAATGGCGTATGGGCTTCTATGGTTGTGGGCTTGCTCGCTGGTATCGGAATTGGGCAGATGACTGAATATTTTACATCTTCATCATACAGACCTACACAGCGTATTGCACATGCATCGCAAACCGGCCCGGCTACTGTTATTATTTCAGGGATAGGCACAGGTATGATTTCCGTGACATTTCCTGTAGTAATAGTTGGTGCAGCAATTATCCTTGCTTATGGTTTTGCTGCATCATGGAGTTTTACTGATTTCAACATGGGTTTGTACGGAATTGCTATCTCTGCCGTTGGTATGTTATCAACACTTGGTATTACACTTGCAACCGATGCCTACGGACCTATTGCCGATAATGCCGGAGGTAATGCTGAAATGAGTCATCTTGGCCCCGAAGTCAGAAAACGTACGGACGCTCTTGATGCCCTTGGAAATACCACTGCTGCAACCGGTAAAGGGTTTGCCATAGGCTCGGCTGCACTGACCGCACTCGCACTGCTTGCTTCATTCCTTGAGGAAGCCCGGCAGGGTATGATTCATTTTCATCCTGACCACCCCTTAACTCAAACTCTTAAAGACGGTAATATGATGGATATTCTCAAAGTTTTTGATGTTAACGTTATGAATCCACGATTAATAGTTGGGGTTTTCATTGGTTCAATGACCGCTTTCCTGTTCTGTGGTCTGACAATGAATGCGGTTGGCCGTGCTGCAAAAAGTATGGTCGAGGAAGTGCGCCGCCAGTTCCGTGAAATAGTCGGAATCCTTGATGGTAAAGCCGAACCCGATTATGCCCGTTGCGTTGCGATTTCCACCAGAGGCGCACAGCATGAAATGATGCTGCCTGCCTTTCTTGCTATTTTAATCCCCATTGCAACAGGAGCAATATTCGGAGTTGCCGGTGTTATGGGGCTTCTCATCGGCAGCCTTTCAACAGGCTTTATCCTGGCTATTTTTATGGCTAATTCAGGAGGAGCATGGGACAATGCCAAGAAATTCATTGAAGAAGGCAACCTGGGCGGTAAACGCTCCGATCCTCATAAAGCAGCAGTTGTTGGCGACACCGTAGGTGACCCGTTTAAAGACACTTCCGGCCCGTCGCTGAATATTCTCATTAAACTTATGACTATGGTTTCTATTGTAATGGTTGGTATTACCCTTACCATGAATCTGATTATGATGTAATTTATAAGGAAGATAAAAGAATCAAAAAAAGCTGTTTCATTTTGAAACGGCTTTTTTTATGTTTCTGAATAATATTTTTTTCTCATTTTCGGGGAAGATAGAATGCAATTCAAGAGTATTATCATGCCAAACAGCATAGGTAAAATTCGTTATCCAATCTCCGGTGTTGATCACCCTAGTATTATTACCAATTGTTATGTCAAAAGGGAGATGCCTGTGCCCGAAAATAAAAAAATCAACAGGCTTGGTTTTAATGGTCTCACAGGCAAAAGCCACCTGCCATTCCTTATCGTCACCCCGATAAGGCTCCGCTATTATGCCTTTGGCATAACGGCTTGACCTTGACCATCGATGCCCAAAAGCAATGGAGGCATTGGGATGAATGCGTGCAAACAGCCATTGCAATATACGGTTTGTGAAAACCGCCTTCAGTATTTTATAACCTATATCTCCGTTTCCCACTCCGTCACCATGGCCAATAAAAAATTTATATCCATCAATCACCCTTATAATATGTTCCCTGTATATTTTTAAACCAATTTCAGAGGGTAAATAATCATAAACCCATACATCGTGGTTTCCTGTAAAATAATGTATCTGTGTTCCTGCATCTGAAATCTCTGCGAGCTTACCCAAAAAACGGGTGAACCCGCGCGGAACTACCTTACGGTATTCATGCCAGAAATCAAAAATATCACCCAGTAAATAGAGTTCTGCGGTTTCATGTTTGATACTATCGAGCCAGCGAACCACAATTTTTTCCCGTTCAGTACTTTTTTCGGGAGGATAAAGCCCCAGATGAAGATCTGATATAAAATAGATTTTATTCCTTGAGTCCAATTAATTTATTATTTATTTTAAGAGTACAAGCAGTTTGTCATACAACTGATCAGGATCGAGATTTTTTTCAATTATAGTCATATTGTCTTTGTCAATCAGGTAATTAGCAGGAAGTTGCCGTATATTGTAATTAACTGCAATGCTCGAATTTGGGAAAGTAGTATCAATCACGTTAACCCAGGGTAGTTCATCAAAACGCACTGCCCTTTTCCATGCATCGGGCGAATTATCAAATGAAACCTGGAATATTTCAAAATTACGGTTCCTGAATTTATTATAAACCTCTTTCAGCCGCAGGTTTTGTTCAATACTTGCCTCATCCCATGAAGCCCAGAAACTGAGTAAAACATATTTACCTTTAAAGGAAGAAAGTTTTCTGATTCTCCCGTAAATATCAGTAAGTTCAACCTTTGGTAACGAAGTCTCCACAGTATTTGTTTTTCTGAGTAATAACTGGGCATGATAATTATTAAGCATTGCATTGGTATTGTTCCTCAAGGCTATTACATGTTTTGACCTCGGATAATATTTCCCGAGCGAATCGCTTAATATTTTGAAAAACTGAAGGTCAGTAGTTTTGTAAAAAACATAAAAATCAGGAGAAATCTGCTGATAAAGCGCATAAATGCTTGTTAGAGAATTCGTATAAGTAAGTATATATGCAATGGAATATTTTCTGTGTGTTTCCAGAATGTTCATATACTCATCGTATAATTTCTGACGCGATGTATCAGCAGACGCGTTAGTATATAAAACTGATACTGAATCAAGCTGTTTTCTTGTATCAATCAGATAACGGTTTAATTTGGCAAGATTTTCTGAATCAAACGAACCGTATATGCTGAGCGAATTTATGATATCCTGTCCATTGGCATTGATGTTAATTTTATCACCTTTTTTCACAAGTAGGCTTATTAATTGACTATCAAGCCTCAACTGGAAAAAGTCAGGTATCTTTACCCGGGCTGAAAAACGAAACCTTCCTGCACTATTGAGCCTAACTGAATCAAGGGTTTTTACTTTCGACAAATCTACCTGTTCGAAATAAAGCATTTTACCCTTGCTGTCCTTAATTTTCCCCTTGACTATTGAAGACGGGTTGTCACAGCTTATCACAATAAAGATAAATACTACAAAAATTGCTTGTTTTATTTTCATGGAAAAATTAAATTAAGTTTTTCTTCAAGCTCGTCATGGTTTAAGTTTTTACCAATTATGATACCTTCACGATCAATCAGGAAATTTGCAGGCAGTTTTTCAATTCTGTATGTTAATACCACCTGCGAATTCCAGTATGCCAGGTCGCTTACCTGTATCCATGCCGGTTTCAGACTGTCGATTGCATGAATCCATGATGATTTGGTCTTGTCAAGTGATATCTGATAAATTTCAAAACCCTTTGGCTGAAATTTCCTGTAAATATCATGCAGATATTTTGTATCCTCAAGGCTTTCATTTGACCATAAAGCCCAGAAACTTAAAAGAACGACTTTCCCTTTAAGGGATGAAAGCACGACCGGCTTGCCACTGACATCAGGTAATTTAAGATCGGGGGCAGGCTGGCCAATTTCAACCTTAAGGCTTTCACGTATTTGAGTTACTTTCCGGTTGAGGTCAACAACAGCCTCGACATCTGGAAATTTAGCAAACAAGGCTGAATCAACTATTTCAAAATAACGAAAATCCTTTTTATAATCAAATACCGGTTCATTTCTTCCAAGTTGCTGGTATAAAGCCATCAACGAAACCAGAGAACCTCTGTTTTCAAGAATAAAATCTGTCGAAAACTTTTTGTGTTCGTATACAATTTTTTCATAAGCACTGTCCAGCCTTGCTTTTATGGCAGGGAGAGCTGGGTTATTCAAATTTTCTTCATATTCTATACTTAGCTCTGTAATGCGGTCAAGCGTTTTGGCCTGTTGTGTCACAAGTTTCAGAATCATCCTTGAGTCTTTCGACCCTTCAATAAAATAGTTGCGGTTGAAATTGCCGGCATGGGTTAAAACATTTATCTTATCGCCGGGATGAATCAAAAGATTTATATATTGAGCCTTATTAATAAACAAAATATAAAAATTGGGCTGAGGGCTGAAACCTTTTAATTTAAACTTTCCTTTCTCATTAATAATAGCAGAGTCAACCGGCATAGTGCCCGACAAAGAACGCTGATAAAGATAAATATAAACATTCTTTGAATCTTTAACTTCGCCTTCCACGCTAAAATTGGTCTTTTCCCTTTTACATGACATTATGACCAAAACAATCAGTATGTGATAAAATTTCATGGTTTCAGATAAATCATTAAAATTTCCAAATATAAATTTTTCCATAATATGTTTCATGGTTCAAAGCAAGTATTTGAATGAACATAATATAAATTTTGGTTGTTGTATAACAAAAAAAATAAAATAAATCCCATGTTTTTAGCTAATATTTTAATAACTTGTGTAACAAAATTAACGTTATATGGCCTATCTTAAAATTGATAAAACCCAGTTAATAAACCTTGAATATTCACTGAGCAGGGAAATATTGAGAAGCAACCGGGCAGGTTCGTATTGTTCAACCACGCTGGTATTTTGCAATACACGTAAATATCATGGTTTACTTGTTACTCCGGTTGAGCATCTTGACAATGACAGGCATGTATTATTATCGGCATTTGATGAAACAATTATCGAAAACAAAAGTGAATTTAATTTAGGAATTCACAAATACCAGGGTGATATTTATTCTCCCAAGGGGCATAAATACCTGCGTGATTTTTATGCCAATTCTATACCCACGCATATATACAGGGTTGGCGGTGTGTTTATAAAAAAGGAAAGTTTACTGGTACAGAAAGAAGATCAGATTCTTTTGCGTTATACCATCATGGAATCAGATGTGCCGGTTAAATTAAGGTTCCGGCCTTTTCTTGCATTCAGGAATATGCATACTTTAAGCAAGGCCAATCTATATGCCAACACCAAAATACAAAAAGTAACCAATGGCATTTGTTCGAAACTGTATGACGGGTATCCCTATCTGTATATGCAGTTTTCGAAAAAAGCTGAATTTGTGCAGGTACCTGACTGGTATTACAACATAGAATATCTGGAAGAACAGAAAAGAGGTTACGACTACAAGGAAGATTTGTTTGTGCCCGGATATTTTGAAATGCCCGCCAGGGAGGGAGACGTCATTATTTTTTCAGCATCAACCAATGAAGATGATCCGAACAACCTGAAACAGAAATTTGACCTTGAACTGGAGAAAAGAATTCCAAGAATTAATTTTAAAAATTGTTTGATTAATGCGGCACAGCAGTTTATTGTAAAAAAAGACAAAAAAACTGAAATCATAGCCGGTTTCCCTTGGTTTGGTTCCTGGGGGAGGGATACTTTTATTTCACTTCCGGGCCTTACCCTTTCTATTGGAGATGTTCAGACATGCAAAGATGTGCTGGATACGATGGTAAGCAAGCTAAAGGGAGGTCTGTTTCCCAATATGGGGTCAGATGATAATCCTGCTTTTAATTCTGTTGATGCGCCTCTCTGGTTTTTCTGGGCATTGCAGCAATACTATCATGCTGTTAAATCGCCTGCAACCATATGGGCAGACTACAGACAGTCAATGAAAACTATACTTAATGCCTACCGTGAGGGAACCAGTTTTAATATAAAGATGCATGAAAACGGCCTAATATATGCCGGAGAGAAAGGCAAAGCGCTTACATGGATGGATGCTGTTGTTAACGGCAAACCTGTTACGCCACGTTCAGGATATGCTGTTGAAATAAATGCACTTTGGTATAATGCCGTGATGTTTACGCTCGAGCTGGCGAAGAAAGTAAAAGATACTGATTTCACAAGGCATTGGTCAGAATTACCGGCTAAAATAAAGGAATCATTTATTGAGTTATTTTGGGACAGCAAGAAAGGATACCTGGCCGATG
>JAJUGM010000090.1 GCA_029268165.1 Bacteroidota bacterium | reverse complement strand
ATCCCTTCAACGGTTTATTGGGGTATGCAATATAAATCAAGAGGAACATTGTCTGAAGAAAAAAGGGAAAATCAAACTGTTGAAGGATTCCTGACTTTTAAGAAAGAAATATTTAATGGTTTAAGTTTAGACCTTATGGCAGGAATGGGGCAGTATCAGACCAATTATACTCAGTCAGGCATTGAAGGAGACGGAATGCTCGATGCGGTTAATACCAGTAATATGGCCACTGCTCCTAACAGTTCAGTATTCTCAGGCAAGTCAATTGAACGCACACGGTCTTATTTTGCCAGAAGTAATTTTGATTTCTTCGACAAATACCTTCTGATGTTTGCTGTGCGTTATGACGGATATGACAAGTTTTTCCCGGAGAACAAGTTTGCTTTCTTCCCTTCAGCATCATTGGGTTGGAAATTATCAAGCGAGCCGTTTTTAAGAAACATCGATATGATTAATCTGCTGAAGCTAAGGGCAAGCATAGGGACCACAGGCCGTACATACAGTACTATAGCCATTGGCCGTTTTGAATCGGATATGAATGGCACACGCCAGGTGCAGGCATCATTTAATAACGGTCAGACAGTTTATCCCGTTTACCTGCAGGTTGCCAACGACCAGCCCGATCTCGAATGGGAGAAAACGATTATGACGAATATCGGACTTGATTTCAGCCTTTTTGGCAGCCGGTTATCAGGTTCAGTCGATCTGTTTAAAGACGATAATCCTAATCTGATATACACCAACGCACCAACTCCTCCGCTTTCGGCCATACAAACCTATCCGGTAAATGCAGGTCATCAGGTACGCAAGGGCTATGAAGTTTCGTTAAATACCATTAACATCAGAAACAGGCTGATGGAATGGAATATGGAAATTAATCTGTCACATTATGCGCACAACTGGGTTGAAAGGCCGCCTTATGAGGGCTTACAATCATATATGAAGGAAACCGACCCGGTAAATGCCATATATGTTTATGAAACAAAAGGAATAATACAGGTGGGTGATACTGCAATTCCGGTTTATCAGCCTTCATCGGCAAGAAGGCCGGGATGTCCCAAGTTTATTGACCAGGACGGTAATGATACCCTTGATAACCGTGATGTAGTGATGTATAACGGAAGTCCGAAATTTATCATTGGATTTGGCAATACATTGAAAATTAAGAATTTTGATTTTGGAATTTTCTTCTATGGCCAGTTTGGCGCATACGGATGGAACAACAGTTATGCATGGGCCAGCGCTACTGATTTTGTTAACCGGGTTCAGAATGGTTCTCAGGACATTAAGAACGTTTGGACCACCTCAAATACAGAAGGGTACCTTCCCGGAATTGCATATAATGAATCAACACTTGGCCTTAGCGCCAGCGTTGATACATGGCTTGAAAAGAAAGATTTCCTGAGGTGCAGGAATATTACACTAGGATATACTTTTAATATGCCGGGCATTAAAAGGTTTGTGTCCAACTTTCGCTTGTACGCTGACATTCAGAATGCCTTTATTATTACAAAATATAAAGGAGCTGATCCTGAGATTAGCTTTCCCAAACCCAGGGTCAGCGCAGCAGCTCCTTATCCGATGACCCGGACTTATTCCATTGGCCTGAATGCTACTTTTTAATCTCAAAACTGAAATGCCATGAAAAAAATATTTTTGATTTTAATTGTCGCTGTTACTTTAATATTTTATAACTGCGAAGAGGGGCTTGAACCCCAGTTACACGGAACATTATCACCGGTTACCTTTCCTTCTAATGAGCAGGAATACGAGCTTTATATGCTTGAATTATATAAGCCATTTCTCGGAAGCTGGGGCTATCAGGAACCGGGTACAAGCTGGACTAACAGCTTTTTCAGTCCCGAACGCGGGCATATCGTTATGCTCGATCTGCCTTCCGACATTTTCACAATATTTTCACAGTGGGGAGGTTTCTGGGAAGGGCAGAGCACATGTAATTTCGATTATATGCTAAATGAAGACCGTTACCAGAGCCATTTTGATAAAGTAAGATTCGTAACCCGCGCAACAAAAATTATAGGTGACATTGAAAAAGCACAAATAAGGCAGGAAGTTAAAAGCCATTTGCTCGGTGAAGCCCGTCTGGCAAGGGGATGGATTATGTATTTTCTGTTAACATACTATGGTCCTGTACCGGTAATTATTGATTATGAGAAGGTAGGCAATGAAGAAGCAGAAAACGATTTAACACGTCCGTCAAGAGAAACCTTTGTTGGTTATATTGCAGATGATTTAAGGTTTGCTGCAGATAATCTTGAAGTTGAACCTGATGAATACGGCAGGTTTAATAAAGGACTTGCATTAACACTACTTATGAGGCTCTATATGAATGAAAAAAATTTCGTTAATGCCGAAGCAGCAGGAAGGGAAATTATGTCGCTCGGATATTCACTGGTTGACAATTATCACAGCCTGTTCCGTGAAGCCACCGAACAAAATTCCGAAACAATATGGGCGGTTTCGTGCAGTGAGGATGATGAAACCAAGAATTTCAATCCCATTGCTTATTATTGTTATCCAGATGATTATGCAGGAGAGAAAGTAACGAAAGGCGGTTGGGGCGATGGTGTATTTATGGTGACATGGGATTTTTACGATTCATTTGACCCTGCTGACGAAAGGCGGTTGTTTGTAACCGAATATACACGTATTCCTGGTGCTGTGGTGGCAGGGCAGGATGCAATAAGATCGCGTACAAGTAATCCCCCTTTGAGAGGGCCGGTTTGTATTAAATACCTGGACGAAGGTAATACTACAAGTGCTTTTCGTGGTAACGATATTATTATTGCAAGATATGCCGATGTAATGCTGATGATGGCAGAGGCTATCAACAATAACAATGGTGGGCCTACATCTGAAGCTATTACCCTTGTTGATAGTGTGCGGTCGAGGGCTGGTATAGGGCCGTTGCCTCCTGCTGATGTGGCATCGCAACAGGCATTTAATGACGCTATACTCAGAGAAAGAGGATGGGAACTCTATCTCGAAGGAGTCAGAAAAACCGATCTGATAAGGCATGGCAAATGGCCTTCAGCTCTGGCTGCTGTGCCGGGGAAAAACACCAGCGCACCTGAATTATGCCCTATACCAACTTATGCAATTAATAATAGTAATGGAAAACTGGAGCAAAATCCAGGATATTAGTAGTTAATACATTAACGTTGCAGTTTCACAGGCCTGCAGGGAAACGGTAAATAATGTTTTTCCTGCGGCCTTTGAGATTTAACAGATTAAAGCTTATAATAAACAACTAAAATAATAACCATTAGCATTAATTATTAATTTAAAATCTTAAAATTATGAGAAAACTATTTACTTTAATTTTGATTGTTCTGGCAATTCCAGCATTTAGTGTGTCGGTTACTTTTCAGGTTAAATTGTCAGGCCAGGCACTCCCAAAAGATACAGTGTATATTGTAGGTTATATAACCAACTGGCAATTTCAGCCTATGATTGATCTTGGCGATAGCCTGTATACATGGAGCACTGATCTTGAACCCGGCACTGTTGACAATGATGGCAATGATTCGCTGGCTTATTATTTTATCACTGTCAACTCATGGGATAGTGCGGGTAACCAGGATTGGAATTACTACAAAAGATACAGGGAATGGTTTGACACCATTTGTTCTCAAAGTTATCCGCTTAGATACGGGACTGACAGATGGATAGTTGTGCCTGACAACGACACAGTCGTAATGTGTTATTTTGCCAAATGTCCCAATTATGCGCCTCCAAGCGGCATTAATGAAAAGGAAACCAATACATTAAATTTTGTTGTTTATCCTAATCCTGCTGAAGAAAGTGTTTTACTCCGGCTGCCAGGAATGAAAACTATGCCTCAGATAGAATTATACGATGTTTCAGGAAGAAGGTATACTGTTGATAAAACAGTTATAAATTCCGGTGAAATTAAGCTTGGCACTGCGGCACTTCCTGCAGGCATATATTTTGTGAAAGTCTATGACGGGAAAGATACTGGTGTCAGAAAATTAGTTATCAGGTAAAATATTGATTTTTTCATTTTTCACGCAAAAACAAAGAGGTTATAAAAAATAATAAAGCATGGTGCTCGAAAAGAGGTTAACCTTGGCGTTTTTGCGTGATTTTTTATTAAATTTAATTAATTGATTTATCTATGCCATACAGATTATCCGTATTTGCTCTCCTGCTTATTGTGGGATATTCACTTAAAAGCCAGCCGTTTTATTTTGGCAATGACCTTTCGTATGTTAACCAGATGGAAGACTGCGGAGCAGTATTTAAAGAAAAAGGTATACCAAAGGATGTATATCAGATATTTGCTGATCATGGGACTAATCTGGTAAGGGTAAGATTATGGGTTGAGCCGGTATGGCAAAACTCCCTGGTACAGCCCGAAGGGGTTAAACCACAATATAGTGATTTTGAAGATGTGAAAGAAACCATTGCCCGTAGTAAAGCTGCCGGAATGCAGGTAATGCTTGATTTTCATCTTTCAGATGTATGGGCTGACCCGGGACGCCAGCTCATACCTGCCAGATGGCTTGGGGTAGCTAATAATCTTACAGCATTGAAAGACTCGGTTTATAATTATGTATTCAAAGTTTTAACTGACCTTAATACGGATTCACTTATGCCCGAAATTGTGAAAATTGGCAATGAAAATAATGATGGCATCTTAAAACATACTACAATAGATGAGAACTGGGATGCAGGCGGAAGTGTAAGTTCAAGCTGGAGCAGGCATGCTCAATTATTTAACGCGGCAATTAAGGCAGTGAGGGATGTAAGTCAGACTACCTCCATAAAACCCAAAATAGCCCTTCATTGTGCAGGGTTAAATGTTTTAAGCTGGTTTTATCAGAATATCATGTATAATGGGGTAACTGATTTCGACATAATGGGTTTTTCCTATTATTATGCATGGCATAGCGGAAGTATTACCGCACTGGGTAATGCTATCAGATCGCTTAAGGCAGCTCATCCCGGATATGATGCCATGGTTGTAGAAACTGGTTATTTATGGACAACCCAGAACTTCGATGCCATGGGTAATATAATAACTACCCCTGATCCGTCTTATCTGCCCGTTATACCTGAAAAACAACTGGAGTATATGGTGGATTATACCCGGGAAGTAATGAGAGCAGGCGGCAAAGGAGTTATATTCTGGGAACCTGCATGGGTTTCAACACCCTGCCGCACACCATGGGGACAAGGGTCGTCTCATGATCATGTGGTATTTTTTGATCCGGTAAACACCAATTTCATGGACAACGGAGGTGGCAGATGGACTGAACCTCAGTTTTATGAAAACATCAACAGCGTAAAGGTTACCTTTAAAGTAAATATGGCGGGCCAGGATGTTTCAAAGGGCGTCTATCTGACGGGTGAAATGACTGAGGAAGCTAAGCCGGTTGCCATGGCTCATCTAGGCAACGGTATATATTACTGGTTTACTTATCTTTCACCAGGTGACTCAGGTGCATTTTATTTCCTTAATGATACTATGCCTGATGCAAGAGAAAATGTCCCTGTAGCATGTGCGCTATGGAACGGGACTGATCGTAAATATAAAATTGCGGAAACAAATACGGAATATGCATTTAACTGGGGTACGTGTGAATTTTCAGGTTCAACATTTATTAATGATCATAATGATTCTGGTAATGCAAACAACGCTTCTGTTGAAATCGTTCCTAATCCGGCATCTGAATCAATTCGTATTATGGTCTCAGATTTAGGCGAGTTGCAGCATATTGTTATTTACAATTATACCGGTAAGGTAATAAAAAAACTGAAGCCTGATAATACAGGCAGGATTGCTTGTGTAGATATTTCCGGATTTGTGCCTGGCGTCTACTTTTGCCAGGTTGAATCAGACAAAAGCGCAATTACAAAAAAATTTATTTGCCGGTAAATTTAAAAAAAATCCTGTATACAATAAGGCAGTTAGATTTCATTCAACTGTTACTGATTTTGCAAGGTTTCGTGGCTGATCAACATTGCAACCACGCATTACAGCAATATGGTATGAGAGCAACTGAAGTGGTATAACGGCCAGCAGAGGCGAAAATAATGTATCCGTTGCAGGTATTTCAAGCACATGGTCGGCAATATTTTTAATTACAGTATCTCCCTCAGTGACCACAGCAATGACAATACCGTTTCGCGCCTTTACTTCCTGGACATTACTAACAATTTTTTCATAAGATGAATCTTTGGTAGCAACTACTACAACAGGCATTTTATGGTCAATAAGGGCAATAGGGCCGTGCTTCATTTCAGCAGCCGGATAACCTTCAGCATGAATATATGATATTTCTTTAAGCTTCAGTGCACCTTCAAGGGCAACCGGAAACAGATAACCTCTACCCAGGTAAATAAAATTATTGGAATCTTTATAAAGTGATGCTATTCTTCTGAATTCCCCATCCATAGTCAGGATCTTCTCAATTTTTGAGGGAATTTCCGTAAGTGACCGGATATATGATCTGAATTGCATCTCTGAGAGCAGGTCCTTTTTCCGTCCAATAAGCATAGCCATCATAGCGAGCACAGTTACCTGTGCTGTGAATGCTTTTGTAGAAGCCACACCTATTTCAGGTCCGGCATGGGTGTAAACACCAGCATCGGTTTCACGTGGAATGCTTGAGCCAACTACATTGCAAATCCCAAGTACAAGGGCTCCCGCTTGTTTTGCCAGCCTGACAGCAGCAAGTGTATCAGCAGTTTCACCACTCTGGCTTATAGCAATAACTATATCATCCGGCTTAATAATCGGATTGCGATAACGAAATTCCGACGCATATTCAACCTCAACCGGTATTCTTGCCAGATCCTCAAAAAGATATTCCCCTACGAGCCCGGCATGCCATGATGTACCACAGCCAACAATTATTATTCGTTTGGCTTCAACCAGCTTATCAATTACCTGAAACAAACCTCCGAGGTGCAGATCATTCAAATCCTGAGCCACCCTTCCCCTGAATGTATCAAGAATTGATTGAGGTTGCTCAAAGATTTCCTTAAGCATAAAATGCGCATACCCTCCTTTGTCAATCTCACCGATATCAATGTCCAGCTGATGAATCCTGGGTGTCTGCATATTATTTCTGACGGTTTTCAGTACAAGCCCGTCTCTTGAAACAATGGCCACATCATCATCATTGAGGTAAATAACACTTTTGGTGTATTCAACAATGGGAGTTGCATCAGAGGCCAGAAAATATTCATTATTGCCCACGCCAATCACGAGCGGACTGCCTTTGCGAGCAGCTATCAGTTTATCAGGTTCATCAGTACAGGCAATAACCAGTCCATAAGCACCTACTACTTTTGAAAGAGCTAATCTCACGGCAATCTCAGCACTTGTATTGCCTTTTTCGTGAATATATGCAATAAGATTTACAAGAACCTCGGAATCGGTTTCGCTTATAAATTTCACACCTCTGTGTTCGAGTTTTTCCTTTAATCTGGCATAATTTTCAATAATACCGTTATGAATAAGAATGAATTTTTTATTGTATGATTCATGGGGATGTGCGTTGATATCATTGGGCTCTCCATGCGTTGCCCATCGTGTGTGTCCCATACCAAGCGTTCCGCTTACGACCTTGCCCTGTATAAACCTTTCAAGGTCGGCGACCTTACCCTTACATTTATATATATGCGATTCTTTATTTATAACGGCAATACCAGCTGAATCATATCCGCGATATTCAAGTCGTTTTAACCCGTTTATCAATACATTGTAAACATCACGATATCCGATATAACCTACAATGCCACACATATAATAAATAAAATATCAATTAAAATCCGAAAATTATTAATCATCCTATGCTAATAAGGAACATAATAAAGCTTCAATCTTATTGGATTACTGTTATTGCCACTGGTAAGGACAACCCGGTTAAGCGAAATAACATTATATTCAATATCAATTATCTGGCCATAATTGTAGCTTACCATATCACCGACATACAATTCCAGTCCTTTAAAGTCAAGACTGCCTGCAAAATATTGCTGAAAAAAATTGTCAAGCCTGAATATATATGCTTTTTGGTCATCAGAATATTTCCCTGAAAAATAATTGACGCCACCTGATCCGGTAAAATAAGGATCGTCATTCAGCCGGTTTTTCTTACTGTCTGGTGTAATATATCTGAGCCCTATCTGGTCGGGTTTTGGATAGTCTTCTGCAGAGAGGTCTCTCTCTTCAACCGGTAAAATAAGCTCTGCTTTACTGATGGACACGTTACGCAATGATTGCTTTAAATCGCTTATATCAGGAAATTTCAGGTAATTTACCGTGCCGCCCATGGATTGCAAATAAATAACCGAATCTTGTTGTATGGTATCATTAATAACTTTTGCAACATCACTGCCTGTGCGGTCGAATTTAACAACATTAAAAGTTATGTCATTGTAAGTGGAAAAAGTAAAATCAGCAGTGTGTGTTTTATTATCAGCAGTATGATAATAAAGGGTGAGTGATGAATTGGAATTGGACAGGTTGAGATAAACAACCGAACCGTCACGGGCTCCTTCCTGCGCTTTTATAAAAAAACCAAATACCTGTGTTTTGAATTCGGTTTCATTTATGCTATCATTTCTTTGCGACATGATGAGATTGGCATAATCTGCTGAAAGTTTTATATTGATAATGGTTGTATCACGCCATACAGAATCTTTTTCGTACTTTGTTAAAGTTGCTTCAGAAGCAGAAACTGGTTGCGGATTATAATCAGGTTCATAGCTGGCAAAATAGTTTGTATCATACAGCTTGCTATTCAGGCTGTAGACCTTAATATCGGGCAAACCATCCATCGGATCCTTTCCGTAATAATCGGTCTGATGAAAATATAATTGTAATATCAATGAATCAGCTACCGCATCATCAGAGAAGTACAAATCATACATCGGCCCGTATTCAGTAACTACTCCTGCCATCACTTTACCAAAAACCGGGTCATGGTAATTTCCTACCGGTGACAGAGATTTTCCCCGGCTATAAAGGCTGTCGGGCTCAATTGTATAGGCTTCTACAGAAATCACAGTGTCAAAAGCATTAATTATATCAGCATCGGGAAATATTTCCATACCGATAGAAGTGGGGTCCTCCTTGCAGGAAATAAACAATGGAGTTATGATAAAAGAAATAATAGTAGTGTAATGTAATAAAACCTCGAAAAAATTTCGGGAAAAGAAAATTCTGGTCATCAATTATTTGGTGTTAAGTATTTGATCATAGAATTCCGAATAAGCATCAATGTATTTGTCCATATTCTGATAAGGAAGTACCGGTTTTCCTTCCTTTTCGGAATAATCAATAATTTCGGCATTTACCTTTTCGCTTCCCTGTATAATGCCATCCGACATATTAACAGCCAGCCTGAGTAAATTGACATAGGTGGGGTTGTCAATTACCTTAAGGTCTTTTTCGGGTATTTTGTCGAGCATGAGTTTATTTTTTAATCCCTTGTTTAACGGCTTATTGAATTCATTATTGTAAACTGATATAACTATTTTGGATTTATGAAAAATAGGATCGTCATGATAAACCTTTTTAATATACAAGGGTAGCAAAGCTGAAAACCAGCCATGACAATGAATTAAATCGGGCGGCCATTGAAGTTTTTTTACTGTTTCAGCAACACCTCTGGCAAAAAACATTATTCTCTCATCATTATCGTTAAAAAATTCGCCCTTTTCATCCTGAAGGGTAAATTTGCGCTGAAAATAATCCTCGTTATCAATAAAATAAATCTGCATGCGGGCAGCCTGTATGGATGCCACCTTGATAATCAGCGGATGATCCGTGTCGTCAATGATAATGTTCATTCCCGACAAGCGGATTACTTCATGTAGCTGGTTTCTGCGTTCGTTGATACAGCCGTATTTTGGCATAAAAGTCCGTATTTCCCGGCCACGCTCCTGTATTCCCTGCGGGAGGTTTCTGCTTATCAGAGCCATCTCCGACTCGGGCACATAAGGAGTGATCTCCTGGGATACGAACAAAATTCTTGAACCTGCCATTATTTATTAGTGCAATGATTCTAAAAAATAATTCGCAAAGATACGAAAAAATATTGATATTTAACTTAATTTGTGTGAATTACAATTATCTCAAATTATTCATTGGGAGCTCTCAGTAAGAGCGAACCAATGGATTATTTGGGGTTATATCGATATAGAAAAATCACTTTTCTGGTGCAGCGCCAGCAAACCGGAAAAGTTGATTTTTCTT
>JAJUGM010000089.1 GCA_029268165.1 Bacteroidota bacterium | reverse complement strand
GCATATTGATTAATGATTTGCCCTTTCTGATGAAAAAGATAATTATAATTCTGGGTTTGTTTTATTTTGCTTCAGTTACTTATAGCCAGCATGTCCAATGGTATACCATTGAACAGGCGATGGAGCTGATAAAAAAAGAGCCGCGTAAAATTGTAATTGATGTTTACACTACATGGTGCGGGTGGTGTAAGGTTATGGATTCCACAACTTTTAGAAACCCGGTTATTGTGAAGTATATGAACGAGAAGTTTTATCCTGTAAAATTTAACGCTGAGCAGAAAGCTGATATCACCTTAAACGGCCATGTTTATAAATATGTTGCAAGTGGTTCAAGGGGATATCACGAACTTGCTGCTGCTTTGTTAAATGGTAATCTGGGTTATCCTTCAGTAGTTTTTCTTGATGAAAAAGGCAATATGATTCAGCCATTGCAGGGATATTACAGGCCGGTTCAGTTTGACATGATTATTAAATTTATTGGCGAGGATTATTATAAAACCCGTAAATGGGATGAATTCCAGACATCGTATGTTTCACCAATTAAAGAACAATAAATTATTCTACGGGCAATTGAACAGAAACAATTGTGCCAAACTGAAATACAGGATATTTTGCCTCCTTAATCATTTGTTCTCCTAAATAACATCTCAGAATAGCCTGATCAGGTACCCTGTAGTAAATTTTGTTATGAATGAATTCCGGGTTATTATTATTTTGTTCCAGCCCTTTTGTAATATTCATGTCCTCAGCTTCAACAATGAATGGTTTACCACCCGGTGTATTTTCGCTAAGAATACCTGAGTTTTCATTAAACCTGAACAAAATATCCTTTTTATTCTGCATATTATCCTTGGGGATAAAATGAAAAGTACGAATCCATGTTGATATTATTGTCTTTCCTGCAAAAAGTGAAAGATATGCTTTTTCGGTGCGGTTAAGTTCCTCAACTGCTTTACCCAGAGCTTCTCCGTCGGGCATAAAATCATACTGGCCTGCAATGAGTTTAAATCTTCTTTTACGGATTTTGATTATAAAATTTGCAGCCTCTTCTGCCTTTTGTTCTATCGTTTTGAGCTCAGTTTTTGATGATGCCGGATTAATGTAGCTTGAGTCAGGCAACACCTCACTGACTGATGCTCCCTTCTTTATCTCAAAATTACGTTTGATGGACAGGTCTGTAAAAATCGTATCCTCTCTGTTTATTGTTCCTGTGGTATTTGAGAAAATTTTTTCCGTTGCAAAATTTGCAGGCAGCAAAATAAGATTACTCTGACATAACTCTTCAATCTTTTTATTAAATAAGGAACTGGTATTTCCTGTTACATTGTACAGGTAGTCGGGATCTGCCTCGGAATAATGTGTAATATTTATATCTGTGATACTCCAATACTCGTATGAATGAGTAATCACATCAGATATGCCGAGATATTTTTTTGCATACATAAAATAAGGTCCGGGAATATAAATTTCTTGTTTCAAGGTAACCGTAACAGCAAATTTTGATAAAGGAAGGGCATAATAGCAAATACTGTTATTGGCACCAGTATTATCATTTACATTGCTGACCCATAGTTTGGGAGCTGTTGCACAGCCTGTTAAAAGAAATAACAGATAAAATATTTTTCTGGTCATAATTCATCATTTTTTTTAATTTGCTGAAAAGCCTCACCTATGCATGCAATAATATCTGAGGCAATTAAAGCCTCATGTCCATATTTAAATGCCGCTATATCGCCGGCGAGTCCGTGTAAGAAAACACCCGCCATTGCCGCTTCTGTGGGTGCGTAACCCTGAGCCAGCAAGGAGGTTATTATTCCGGTGAGTACATCACCACTACCACCTGTTGCCATACCCGGATTACCGGTACTGTTAAAATAACAACGCCCGTCTGGTAAAGAAATTGTGGTATGTGCTCCTTTTACCACAACAATCAGCTGATGTTTTTCTGAAAATTCAGTTTGCTTCTTCAGTCTGTCGTAACCACTGATAGATTTACCGGCCAGTCTTTCAAATTCTTTTGGATGGGGAGTAAGAATGCTGTTTTTTGGTATCAGCTTTATCAGATCTTTATTTACTGAAATAAGATTCAGCGCATCAGCGTCAATGACAGCAGGCCTGGTACAAGATGTTAACAATTCTTTCAGGGCTTTCAGTGTTGGTGAGTGAGTTCCTATTCCGGGCCCAATGCCAATAGCATTATATGGAATAAGATCAGGCACCTGTGAAAAACATATTTCTGACGGGTCTATGCTGACAATAGCTTCAGGGATGGATGTCTGTATTATTTCATAACCTCGGGCAGGAATATGTGCCGAAACAAGGCCAGCACCTGTACGCAGGCATGCCTTTGCTGCCAGCACTGCAGCGCCCATCATGCCATAAGAACCTGCAATAAGTAACGCATGACCGAATGTGCCTTTATGCGAAAATTTTTTTCTCGGCCTGATAAAATTCCGGATATCTTTTTCTTCAAGGTAGAAATAAGGCGTTTTTATGTTTTCAATAGCCTCATTATGCAACCCGATATCCAGAATATGCCACCGGCCTGTGTAATTTTCGTTTTCAGCAAAAAAGAAAGCAATTTTCGGAAACTGAAAGCTGAGTGTGTGATCTGCTCTGATAATAGTATCGTGGTCATTTTCAGTATTATCTTCACCCATCAGTCCGCTGGGAATATCCACCGAAATAACTTGGCAATGTGCCTTATTAATGTGCTTAACAAGCGCAGCGGCAATGCCGGCCAATGGCCTGCTAAGGCCCGACCCGAAGAGGGCATCAATAACCACAGCTTCTTCATTAATTACAGGAAAATCATCAGGAGAGTTGATAAGTCCAATCTGAACGATATTTTGTTGAATCAGCCGTTCACGGTTAATTGCAGCGTCGTGTGACAATGATGATGATATATTAAGCAGGAAAAAACGGATATGAAGGTACCCTTTTCCCGCAAGTAAACGTGCGATAGCCCATCCATCGCCACCATTATTACCCGGACCGGCAAAAATAAAAAGTTGCGTATTGCTGTCGAATTTTTCAGAAAGCCAGCTTACGCAAACCGTTGCTGCCCTTTCCATGAGGTCGATGGATGCCACAGGCTCATGTTTAATGGTGTACTCGTCTATTTCTCTTATCTGGCTTGTAGTAAATAATTTCATGAAAGTGTTTTAGGCAAATTTAATCAGAAATTATGAAAAGTGACGAAGTGATGAGGTGATGACTTGGTGTGGAATAAAGCCCGTATGATTTATAATGAGGTCAACACAGACTTTCTGCTCTTTGCTCTTCCCCGATAGCTATCGGGGCTTTTTCTTTGCTCTTTGCTCTTTGTTCTATAAAATAAAAGGTATTACTGCTTTTCTTTCATCAGGATAATCAGGAAACTGCTTTTTATACCATTTATGGTTTTCTGTTGCCCTGGGTACCAGATTGGCAAATGTCCAGATGGCAAACGAAAGGCCTGCAGGAGTCCATGTGGCAATTGCCCAACCTGTCCATTCAAGTATCTCGCCAAAATAATTGGGGCATGAGATCCACCGGTACATGCCGCCATAAGGTATCTTATAACCTGTTTCACCGGGCTTACGCAGGTTAAGCAGGATTTTATCGGCATGTTGGTTAATGACGAAACCTGCAGCGAAAATCAGCACCCCAGAAATAAACTTAATATTGCATAGCCAGCTGATGGAATAAGGTTGTGAATAGTGAAACAGGTTTAACCCGTTAAAGAAAGTGTTTCCGGTATTGAAAATTATTGCCATAAGAATCACGCTTAACGGCATATCCCTTTTTAAATTATGAAACCTGAAAGGAAAGATGAATGAGCGATGAATATAGTGTATTTCCCAGAGTATAAGAAAAATAAGAGAAATAACGTTTTCCTTATGGTTTCCTGTCAGATAATACATTATCATCAGCAAAGCTGATGGCGATTCCATAATAATCCAGCCTGCCCTGTTTGATAAAGATTTTCCCCAGCCCGATCTGTAATACCGGCCATAAGGAGCAGGAATAAAAAGTAAAACAATATATGTGATTACTGCCAAAACAAGCCAGCCAGCTAACATCATTTTAAAATACAACGGAAATGCTGAATTCATAATAATTATATTTTGAATGCTAATAAAAATAAACAGAAAATATTAAAACGTTATTTGTTTTGCACAAAATTTGAGGTAATTAAAACTTTTAAGAAACATTGTCGTTTTATACACATGCAGATGGCCTATATTTACAAGAGTATATTTCAGGAAACAAGGCAATGAAAAAGACAGTATTTTATATCCTGATAATTTTGATTTTTATAGATCATTGCTTGTTTTCACAAAAAACAATCATTACCGGCAGGGTAACTGATGATGCTACCGGTGAAGCGGTACCTTTCACCAACATTTGCTTTCAGCACAGCATGGTTGGCACAATCAGTGAAATGGACGGTTCTTTTTATCTGTCAACTGCCAATCCGTCAGATACCCTTTTATTTTCGAGTCTGGGTTATGAGATAAAACGGGTACCCGTCATAAAAGGAAAGCAGCAGATTATAGATGTTAGGCTTATACCAACAACAATTGCTATTGAGGCTGTGGTAATAAAACCAGGCGAAAATCCGGCTTTCAGAATTCTGAGGGAAATAAATGTAAACAAAAAGAGAAACGACCCTTCGCGCCTGCAGTCTTATCAATATAAAGCATATACCAAACTAAGGCTCGACCTGAATAATGTTAACCGTAAGATGCTCGATCAGGGAATACTGAAAGATTTTAGTTTTGTTTTTGATTATATTGACTCTTCCGAAATGTTTAATAAAAACTATTTGCCCCTGCTGATTTCAGAAACCGTATCAAAAATGTATTTCTCAAAAAATCCTCCCGTTAACCGCGAAATAATTGAAGCATTTAAGGTGAGCGGAATTGAAAATAAGACCATATCACAGTTTTCGGGCAAGATGTACCAGCAACTCAATATTTATGATAACTTCATCCTCTTTTTCGACCCGGGGTTTATTAGTCCGATTGCCGATTTTGGGCGGATGTATTACAAATATTATCTTGAAGACAGCGCATTTATAGGCAATAACTGGTGTTATAAAATTGCATTTAAACCCAAGCGCAAGCAGGAAAGGACTTTTCACGGATTTTTCTGGGTGGCCGATACCTCTTTTGCGATTAAGCAGGTTCAGCTTAGGGTTTCATCAGACGTAAACCTGAATCTTGTAAAAGACATGGTTGCTACTTATGAATACAGCCATATTAGTGATACTATCTGGTTTCTGACCAAAGAAGAACTGATTATTGATTTTAATGTGCTGGAAAAAACATACGGATTCTTTGGCCGGAAAACAGCCGTTTATGACAGTATTGTTTTCGATAGCCCGGTTCCTGAACCTGTGAAAAAAATCACTACTGACACCTATGTGCTTGAAAATAAAATTGATAAAGATGAAATATACTGGCGGAACAATCGGAAAGCAGTGCTTGAGGATGAAGACATGAAGGTATACGAAATGGTAGATTCGGTTAAGAAAGTTCCCAAATATAAAGTAATACATGGCTTTATTAATATGCTGGCTAATTATTATATTGTTACAGGGCCTTTAGAAATAGGGCCTTACTATACAACTGTCAGCAGTAATCCGGTTGAAGGTCTGCGGTTAAGAATCGGAGGGCGCACAAGCAACGCTTTCAGCACAAAGATTATGCCTGGCGGTCATGTTGCTTATGGTTTCCGTGATAACCGTTTTAAATACGGATTATATTTAATGTATATGTTTAATACCAACCCGCGAAGGTCAGCAAAAGTATCATACTTTCATGATATGAGGCAGCTGGGTAAAAGCGAAAATGCTTTTCTCGATGATAATTATATGGTTTCTTTCGTGCGGCGTAATCCTAATTACAAGTTGACTATGGTCGACCAGTATAACGCTTATTATGAACATGAATGGGCGCCTGGTATTTCCAATACGGTGAAGTTTAACTACCAGACTATCTATGCTACATCATTCGTACCGTTTAATTATTATGAACCAGCCGGAGATACTGTTTCAGATCATTCGCTCACATCAGCCGAACTTACTTTAAGTACGCACTTTGCATACCGTGAAAAATTTCTATGGGGAAAATTCGAACGAATTAGCCTGGGTTCGGTTTATCCGATTTTAGACCTTGATTTAACTTATGGCATAAAGGGATTTCTGAACAGTCCTTATGAGTATTTTAAAATATCAATGAAAGTAACCGACTGGATACAGACAAATCCACTGGGCTATTTTAAATATATTATTACAGCCGGAAAGATTTTTGGTAATATACCTTATTCGTTACTTAAACTGCATGAAGGTAATGAAACATACGTGTATGATCCTTTGGCGTTTAATATGATGAATTATTACGAATTCGTCAGCGACCAGTATATCAGTCTTTTAGCCGAACAACATTTTCAGGGTTTCTTTTTCAACCGCATTCCGCTTATCAGAAAACTGCGCTGGCGTGAAGTGGTGCATTGCCATTTGCTGTATGGCAGCCTCTCGGAGAAAAACAAAAACCTTATGGAATTTCCTGCAGGCCTTACCGGGCTTAACCAACCATATTATGAAGCAGGCGCTGGTATTGAAAATATTTTCAGGTTATTTCGTATTGATGCCTTGTGGCGTTTCTCGTACCTCGATCACCCTGATGTTGGTTCCTTTGGGGTGAGAGTTTCAATGAAGGTATCATTTTAACCCGAATTTGTCATTAGCCTTATTTTATCTTTCAAAAAACTTTAGTGCTTGATCAAGATCTTCAGGTGTGTCAATACCAATGCTTTCGTGTTGGGTAACAGCAGTTCTTATGGAAAAACCGTTTTCAATCCATCTGAGCTGTTCAAGTGATTCGGCCTTTTCAAGCAAAGTGGTGTCAAGTCGGGTTATTGATAACAATGTTTCTCTTGTAAAAGCATAAATACCAATATGTATGTAAAACTGGTGATGCAGGAGCCAGTCTTTTTCATCAATTCCTCTTAAATAGGGAATAACCGAACGGCTGAAATAAATAGCGTCATTTTTGTTATTTATTACCACTTTAGGTTTATTGGGGTTAAAAAGTTCTTCGTTACTGTGTACAGGTTTTATTAGAGTGGCAATCTGCACAGTCGGGTCTTCAAAACATGATTTAATAAGTGTTAACTGTATGGGATGAATAAAAGGTTCATCTCCCTGAAGGTTTACCACCACATCAAAGGTGGTTGAGAAATGGCTTTCGGCTTTAATCAGGGCTTCGGCACACCTGTCTGTACCGCTTTTATGAGATGTTGAAGTCATTACAGCATTACCGCCAAAATAACGTACGGCATCTGAAATACGCTCATCATCAGTGCCGACCATTATATGGTCAAAAACCTGCGCTGCCTGCTCATAAACCCGCTGTATCATAGGTTTACCCATGATGTCGGCCAGAGGCTTCCCCGGGAAACGGGTAGAGGCATATCGGGCAGGAATAATTGCAATAAATTTCATAAGTGACTATAAATAATTATTTTAAGTTTCTCAGACAGCAAAGGTAATGAAGTTTTTAATACTGGTTAATGGATACCATTCATTTAACCCAGGTAGGATGAATTTGTTTAACCATCATAGTTGGGATTAAATTACCTGTTAATATGAAGAAATGTCAGTTATTATTTTTTTGGAAAGAAATATGTTGTAATTTTGTCAGGTTAAGTGAGGATGAGCATGGATAAGAATGAATTGCAAAAGATAAAACAGCGTTTTGGCATTATTGGCAATTCACCTTTGTTAAACAGAGCATTAGATATTGCCATTCAGGTAGCCCCGACTGATTTGTCGGTATTAATTACAGGCGAAAGCGGGGTCGGCAAGGAAGTTTTTCCGCAAATCATTCATCAGTACAGTTCACGCAAGCACGGTACATACATTGCCGTTAACTGCGGTGCAATTCCTGAAGGGACAATTGATTCCGAACTTTTTGGTCATGAAAAGGGTTCGTTCACAGGGGCTTATGATAGCCGTAAAGGTTATTTTGAGGTAGCAAACGGTGGCACAATATTTCTTGATGAGGTTGCCGAACTTCCTGTCTCAACCCAGGTAAGGCTTTTGAGGGTGCTTGAAACCGGAGAATTCCTGAGAGTTGGGTCTTCCAAGGTTATCAAAACCAATGTAAGGGTCATTGCTGCTACTAATATTGATGTACAACATGCCATTCAGCATGGACGTTTTCGTGAAGATTTGTATTACCGGCTTAACACTGTCCCTATAGATATACCACCATTGCGTGACAGAAGAGAAGATATCGGACTTCTTTTCAGGAAGTTTGCGGTTGATTTTGCCGAAAGAAACCGCATGCCGGCCATTACACTTACTGAGGATGCCCTGAATGTGCTTGTAAATTACCGCTGGCCTGGAAATATACGACAGCTAAAAAATATTGCCGAACAGATTTCGATTATTGAATCAAAACGCGAAATTTCAGCTGATATTTTACGCAGTTACCTGCCTGATTATTCCGAATCAAAATTACCTGCACTTTATGATGCTATTGACAGGAAAACATTTGCAACAGAGCGGGAAATATTATACAAGATTTTATTTGATATGAAAAATGATGTTAATGATTTGAAAAAGCTTGTTTATGAAATTATCCGTCATGGCCCGGGAGCTGCAGAGGTACATCAGGGAAATGCCGGCTTTATTCAGAAACTTTATCAAAATGCTGAATCATACACATCCGATGACAAAATTACGCAAAAATACGAAGTGATTAAACCCCAGCCCTCAAATATTCAGGATACACAGGAAATTATTGATGAATCTCTTTCATTGGCTGAAAAAGAAATGGAACTGATTATTAAAGCCCTTGAAAAACATAACGGGAAAAGGAAAAGCGCAGCTAATGAGCTGGGCATTTCCGAACGTACATTATACAGGAAAATTAAAGAATATAACATAGAATAATTTGAAATGAACCGGTTACTTAGTTTTTTCATAATACTTTCATTATCAGGATTGCTCAATAGTTGTTTCACGTTTAAGCTTTCAACCAAAGATGCTTCAATACCACCTGAAGCCAGAACAATTTCAGTACAATATTTTCAAAACAATGCCCTGATTGTTGAGCCATCATTAAGCCAGCAGTTTACTGATGGACTGAAAGATTATATTCAGGCCAATACCCGATTGATACTTGTAAACGGTCTTGGCGACCTGGACTTTGAAGGTGTCATTACGGGTTATGACGTTAAACCTGTTTCAATTACCTCCGATCAGGCAGCCCAAAACCGGTTTACAATTACTATAAAGGTTAAATATACATGTTCGGTTAAGGAAGATCAGGACTTTGAAGCTACTTTTTCGCGTTTTGAAGATTATCCTTCCTCACAAAACTTCGAAAGCGTGAAAGCAGAGCTCACCGAAAAAATAATGAAATTATTGATTGAGGATGTTTTTAATAAAGCTTTTGTGAATTGGTAGCATTGAATTATGATTGATGACAGAAAATTGACAGAATATCTCAAAAATCCGCAGTTACTTAACACTGACACAATCAGTGAATTACAGGAACTGACTGAGGAATATCCGTATTTTCAGACTGCCAGATTACTCGAGATTAAAAACTACCATATTATTAATGATACTGAATTCAAATCGAAATTAAGCAGGGCAGCTGCTTATGTTACCGATCGCCGTGTTCTTTACGAGCTGATATATCCGCTGGAAACAACTTCCTCAAAACCTGAGGAGACTGAGACTGCCGGACCTGAAATTAAAGAAATTGAAATCGAAGAAACTGAAGCTGAAAAACTTAAGGCTGAAGCACCGGTAACCGAAAAAATCATTACTCACAAAGCGGAAAAGAATATTAAAGCCACCTTACAGGAAAACATTGCGCAGGCATTGTCTGATCAACTTGACCTGACAAGAAACCTGAATACAGATGAAGCTGAGCTTGTTCCTGAAATAGCTTTTGACATTAGTAAGGAATACCGATTTGATAATGAAACCCAAGATACAGAATTAATAAAAACAGAGGTAGATGAAATCTTATTACTCGATGATACTGACACCGGATATTTAACTGATGCTGGAATCGAAGAACATGCTGATGCTGATATTAAAATAGCAGATGATCTGATTGACCTGGATGATTCTTTCGTGGCCAAAACACCTGAAAAAGTAAATGAAAGGAGCCATTTACCGGAAAAAGAAATTTTGTTTGAAAACCCTGTTGAAGATGTTGAACGTCAAATAGAATTGTTGACTGAAGAAT
>JAJUGM010000088.1 GCA_029268165.1 Bacteroidota bacterium | reverse complement strand
GATTCTACTTCTTTTTTACTCACATAAGAAGAATGTGGATCGAGTTCTTTCAGCAATTGCACAATAGCTGATTCAACAAGTTTTTCCTGATCAATTGAGTCAACATAATAATTATTAATCCACTCAAGTACTTTTCCGAATTTAAATGCCTGTTCATATAAGATCTGACATTTCAGATCATTTCCTGATGTAATTAAAATAATGTAAGAAACAAATAATATTATCCTTTTTATCATCTTAGTCATCTCCTTATTTCTTTTGCTTTATAGTATTCTGATTATTTTGCCCGAATATGTCAGTGCGTATTTTTATTCATTAGGTATCATGTTGAATTTTATTTCCAGAACCTCAGACAGTTCTTCACCTGCCTCCCTGATAATATCATCATCAGTATCATAGTGCCATTCAATGGTGTAATTTAATCCTTTGTCATGCAGATTTTTAATAGTGCCTAGTATTTCGGCCAGGCAACGAATGGTGCCTGAGTTATAATATGCTAATTTAAAAACTATGCGTAATGGTTTATGTGTAAATGATGAAGGATTTAATTCATTTATCCAGTCAATAACCGGTTTATAAAAAACAGCAACATTTTCGGGTAATGAAGAACCTACGAAGGAAAGTGTATTTTCACCAGGGTAAAATTTTATACCCGGTGTTGAACGACCGGCCTTAATATCAAGTGGCTTCATCTGAATATTAAATAATTTTGCAGGAAAGTTAATGAAATTTCATAACTTTTAATAATCATGTTTTTTGTTTTGATAAGGGCATTGTTCTTATTTGCAGTTAATTTATTCCCATTCAATAGTAGCCGGAGGTTTTGAACTGATATCATACACTACCCGGTTTACACCTTTAATTCCATTGATTATCCTGTTGGAAATCATGCTTAAGAAATCATAAGGAAGATGTGCCCAGTCGGCAGTCATTCCATCGGTTGACGTAACAGCGCGCAAGGCAACAACATTCTCGTAGGTGCGTTCATCACCCATAACGCCGACAGACTGGACAGGCAGAAGTATTGCTGCAGCCTGCCAGACTTTATTATATAAATCAAATTCGTGCAATTCTTCAATAAAAATATGGTCAATTTCCTGCAATAAACGTACTTTATCTTCAGTAACTTCGCCAATGATACGTATTGCAAGGCCTGGACCAGGAAATGGATGCCTGTTAAGTATCATAGGATCAATACCCAGCGATTTGCCAACTTTTCTGACTTCATCTTTAAACAATAATTTTAAAGGCTCTACTACTTTAAGTTTCATTTTTTGCGGAAGACCGCCTACATTGTGGTGAGATTTAATGGTTACAGAAGGCCCATTCACTGAAACCGATTCAATTACATCTGGGTAAATGGTTCCTTGTGCAAGCCATTTCACATCTTTTATTTTTTTTGCTTCGTTTTCAAAAACCTTAATAAAGTTCTTTCCAATGCTTTTGCGTTTTTGTTCAGGATCGGTAATGCCTTTCAGGTCAGCAAGAAAGAGCTTCTTGGCATCAACCCCACGGGTTACGAGCCCCATACTCTGATAACAGGCAAGCACTTTTTCAAATTCATTTTTTCGT
Source organism: Bacteroidota bacterium (assembly GCA_029268165.1). GTDB lineage: Bacteria > Bacteroidota > Bacteroidia > Bacteroidales > UBA10428 > UBA5072. The sequence goes on along the minus strand of JAJUGM010000088.1, from coordinate 8,719 downwards.
AACAGTCCATTGTCAACAAAAATACAGGTAAGGTTTTTACCAACAGCTTTGTTAAGCAGTACAGCTGTTACTGATGAATCAACGCCTCCTGAAAGGCCTAGTACTACTTTGTCATCGCCCAGCAATGCTCTCAGATTATTAACCGTTTCATCGATAAATGATTCAGGCGTCCATTGCTGGCTGCATCCGCAAATATCAACAACAAAATTCTTCAGCACTTTTGTCCCTTCTGCCGTATGATAAACTTCAGGGTGAAACTGCAAACCAAAAGTAGGTTCACCTGAAATTTCATATGCCCCGACCCTCACGTCATGCGTACTGCCAATAATCTTGTAATTATCAGGAATCCTGACAATGGTATCGCCGTGAGACATCCATACCTGTGAGTTATCTGTGATGCCTTTAAAAAGCCGGGAATATGGATCAGTAATCAGTAAATTGGCACGTCCATATTCTCTGTTTTTGGAAGGAAGCACTTCACCTCCGTAATGATGGGCGATGTATTGAGCGCCATAACAGATACCGAGCAAAGGTAGTTTGCCTTTGATGGAAGAAAGGTCAGGCACAGGGGCATTTGAGTCACGCACTGACGAGGGACTGCCCGAAAGGATAACTCCTTTAACACTCTGGTCAATTTCTGAAGTTTTATTAAAAGGAATAATTTCACAATATACATTCAGTTCCCTTACCCGCCTGGCAATCAGCTGGGTATATTGTGACCCGAAATCGAGAATGATTATTTTTTCTTTCACTTTTAAAAATATAAAATACGATCAAAGATATATGTTTTTATTGTGCAGTTATAAAATTCTGTTAAAGCCATTTTATTGCAGTGAATCATTTTATGATAAAACACGGCTTTCCTTTACCTCAAAAACATCACCGTCGTCAACAGCGAATGTATTTTTGAATACTGAGCGGGCTTCATCAACAAATTTTGAAACATCTTTATATCGGGGTGAAAAATGCCCGATAAGTAATTTCCCTGCTTCAGCCTTTTGGGCAATGGTAGCAGCCTGCAAGGCAGTTGAGTGTCCAGTATCTCTGGCAAGCTTTTTATCAGCATTCAAAAAAGTGGCTTCGTGATAAAGAATGTCAACTCCTTTTAAAATATCGGTAATTTTTTCTTTATATGCTGTGTCGCTGATGTATGCGTATGAAAGCGGTTTTATTTCCGGGAGAGTCAGGTCTTTATTCCTGAAAGTCTCTCCCTGTGCTGAAACATAATCGGCACCGTTTTTTATTTTAATTATTTCCGGATAAGGTATTTTTAGGGATTCAACCATTTCCTTCCTGATATTTAGCGGAAGTTTCTTTTCACGGAATAAAAAGCCCGAACATGGTATCCTGTGTTTCAGCGGGATAGTGATAACCGTAACCTGTTTATCCTCAAATATGATCTTCTGACGTCTTGCCGGAAACGGACTTAACTTCACCGGAAAAAGTAACTCAGTACCGAAATATTTTTTAAAATGTTCTAAGGTAGGTTCAAGTGTTGCATGGGCATGAACTGTGAGAGTAGCTTTTCTGCCCATAAGATTCATTGATGAAAGAAGGCCGAATAATCCGAAAATGTGGTCGCCATGCAGATGACTGATGAAAATATGGTGTATGCGTGAGAATGGGAGGTTATAGCGGCGCATTTGAATTTGAGTACCCTCTCCGCAATCTATTAAAAAAAACCGCTCACGGATTTTTAAAACCTGAGCGGTTGGAAATCTTTTTGATGTTGGCAATGCTGAGCTGCTGCCCAACACCGTTATCGAAAGCGACATGTCGTCTTTTAATATATCTTACTTTTCAGTTTCGCTGATAAGCTTTGCAGCTTCAGCAACATCAGATGTAATATTAAGCACAGTATCAAGTTGCGAAATAGTGATAAGGCGCTCAACAGCGTCATTTAACCCTGTTAATACAAAGGTCCCGCTTGCGTTTTTACATAACCTGTTAGCAACAAGAATAGCGCTTAATCCGGAAGAGTCACAATAACGGCATTTACTCAGATCGAGTACAATATTCTTTTCGCCGTTACCTGAAACAAGTACCAGTTCCGATTTGAGCGTCGGAGCTATATGTGTGTCCAACTTTTCTTCCAGTACCTGAATTAACGTGTAATTAGCAAGCTTTTCAATTTTGAATTCCATGATGAAAAGTTTTAGATATATTAACTAATTTTCAGACTCTTCAGCTTTATCTTCTTTTTGTGCCTTTTTAACACTTTTCTTTGCCTTTACATCATCCTTTGCTTCAATATTTTCCTTTCCCCCTTCTTCTTTCTCTTTCTTTTTCTTTGATTCCCGTTTTTCCATTTCAGTTTTTAAAGCCGCCAGTTCGGTGATATCACCAAGTGTGGTTTTTTCAAGGCTGGCTTTTACTTTACGGGTTGCTTTATGTTTGCTGCCTGCAGATACTTTCTTGCCTTCTGATTCTGATAATTTCCTTTCATCTTCATGAACACGGGTATGTGAAAGTATTATCTTCTTAGCTGATTTTGAGAATTCAATTACCTTGAATGGCAATTTTTCATCAACTTTTGCTGAGGTTCCATCTTCCTTAACTAAATGTTTCGGAGTGACAAATCCTTCCACACCATATTGCAGTGCAACAACCGCTCCCTTATCATTAATTTCAATGATCGTTCCTTCATGTATTGAATCGGGCATAAAAACGGTCTCAAATACTTCCCAGGGATTTTCCTCAAGCTGTTTATGGCCCAGGCTTAATCTCCGGTTTTCCTTATCTATTTCAAGGACTACTACTTCAATGTCATCGCCGATATTGGTAAATTCGGCCGGATGCTTGATTTTCTTTGTCCATGAGAGATCAGATATATGTATCAAACCGTCAACACCTTCCTCAATTTCAACAAATACTCCAAAGTTAGTAAAATTACGGACTTTTGCATTATGTTTGCTGCCCACAGGATATTTTTCTTCGATTTTTTCCCAGGGATCAGGCTTTAACTGCTTCATACCCAGTGACATTTTTCTTTCTTCACGGTCAAGGGTAAGAATGACTGCCTCAACCTCATCGCCAACTTTAAGGAATTCCTGAGCGCTACGTAAATGCTGTGACCATGACATTTCTGAAACATGGATAAGCCCTTCAACTCCAGGAGCGATTTCAACAAATGCACCGTAATCGGCCATAACAACAACACGGCCTTTAACTTTATCACCTACTTTAAGGTTAGGATCAAGTGAATCCCATGGATGAGCCGTTAACTGTTTTAATCCTAATGCAATACGTTTCTTTTCATCGTCAAAATCGAGAATAACAACCTGTAATTTCTGGTCGAGCTGAACAATTTCCTCAGGATGATTAATTCTGCCCCATGACAGGTCGGTGATATGAATCAAGCCATCAACCCCGCCAAGGTCAATAAACACTCCGTATGATGTAATGTTCTTAACTGTGCCTTCGAGTATCTGACCTTTTTCAAGTTTGGCAATGATTTCTTTCTTCTGCTGTTCCAGTTCGGCTTCAATTAGTGCCTTATGTGATACGACAACATTCTTGAATTCGTGGTTGATTTTCACCACTTTAAATTCCATTGTCTTTCCTACATAAATATCATAATCGCGAATAGGCTTTACATCAATCTGCGAACCCGGCAGGAACGCTTCAATTCCAAATACATCAACTATCATACCACCTTTTGTCCGGCATTTTATATATCCTTTAATGATTTCATCCTTCTCAAGCGCTTCGTTTACCCTGTCCCACGACTTTAACGCACGGGCTTTTTTATGTGAAAGTACCAACTGACCTTTTTTATCTTCCTGGCTTTCAACATATACTTCAACTTTGTCACCGATTTTAAGGTCAGGGTTGTATCTGAATTCATTCAAACTTACAACGCCTTCTGACTTGTAGCCGATGTTAATTACAACCTCACGTTTGTTCATCGAAATCACAGTACCCTCAACCACTTCATTAACTTTAACCGTACTGAGGGTCTTATCATACATCTTTTCAAATTCTTCCCGTTCACGCTGTGAATAGAAGTCATCGCCTTCCTCATATTTTTCCCAGTTAAAATCCTGCTGAGGGGCATTCTCTTCCTGAACAGCAACCTGGTTGTCAGCAGTTGACTTCCGATGTGCACCGGTTTTCTTAGGTGAGCCAGATAAAACTTCTTCTGAATTTTTTTCTGCTTCTGCAGTATTTTCCGGTTGTTCCTTCTCTTCGGTAATTACCTCAACCGAGGTTTCATTCTTTGCTGTTACTGCTGTTTCTTCTGATTTAACAGCTTCATCATTGTTTAAAGCAGCTCCTTCAGTCTTAACCTCCTGTGGATCAAGATTATTTTCAATATTTTCAACCATGTAATTAAAATGTTAAAATTTAATAAGTTAGACATTATTTTGACTAAAACAGAGCTGCAAAGCTATAATTTTCTGTCTTAAAAAACTAAAGTTACAAAAAAAATAATAAAAAATATTCAGTTATTTTGTTTGAATTTCAAATAAGTAAATAACTTAAGCGAGAGTATTTTTAAACATTTTAATAATATAAAGATTAAAAACTGAATTACTGGCTTAATTTTTTTATTTATATTTAGCTGTCTCAGATAATAGAAATTTTATGAAAATATCGATTATTGGAACCGGATATGTCGGGCTTGTTACAGGCGCATGTATTGCTGAAACAGGAATTGATGTAACGTGTATTGATGTTGATGTGCAGAAAATTGACAACCTCAGAAAGGGAATAATCCCCATCTATGAACCTGGTCTGGAAGATATTGTGAAGCGTAATATTGAAAAACAACGGCTGCGTTTTTCAACAAGTATCAGAGAAAATATCGATAGTTGCGAAGCCGTTTTTATTGCAGTAGGAACTCCGTCAGGAGAAGACGGCAGTGCTGATATCAAGCACGTTCTGAATGCAGCAAAAGAAATCGGCCAATGCATGAATAATCCCATGGTTATAGTCACCAAAAGCACTGTACCTATTGGCACTTCGCACAAAGTTAAATCCGCTGTAAGTGAGGAGCTGAAAAAAAGAAATGCAAACATTGATTTCAGTGTTGCATCAAACCCTGAATTCCTTAAAGAAGGAAATGCAGTGGAAGACTTTCTGAGGCCTGCGAGGATTATAATTGGTGTAGAAGATGATAGAGCAAAGAATATTTTATTAAAAATTTACAGGCCTTTTCAGCTAAACGGCTACCGCACAATATTCATGGACATTCCGTCAGCTGAATTAACAAAATATGCAGCCAACTGCATGCTTGCTACCAAAATTAGTTTTATGAATGAAATGGCTAATCTGTGCGAACTTGTCGGCGCTGATATTAATATGGTCAGGCAGGGCATAGGGAGCGATCCCCGTATCGGCAATAAGTTTATCTATGCCGGAATAGGATACGGAGGATCTTGCTTTCCTAAAGATGTTAAAGCGCTTATAAAAACTGCCGATGATCTGGGATATCCTCTTGAAATAATCAAAGCCGTGGAAAGCGTTAACAAACGCCAGAAAGAACAATTGTTTCACAAGATCATGAAATACTTTGGCAATAATTTGCAGGATAAAAGATTTGGTATCTGGGGTCTTTCATTCAAACCCAATACCGACGATATGCGCGAAGCACCTGCTGAAGTAATTATTAAACTTTTACTCAGGGAAGGAGCAAAAATCCGGGCTTATGACCCGGCAGCCATGAAAGAAGCGGAAAAAAAGTTAGGCAACAGCATTGAATACGCTACGGACAGTTATGATGCCCTTGTTGACGCTAACGCACTTATACTGTTAACTGAGTGGGCTGAGTTCAGGGTATTAAATTTCAGGGTGCTTGAAAAATTAATGAAACAAAAAGTTATTTTTGACGGCCGTAATATATACGATCCGGCAGAAGTAAAAGAAAACGGCTTTGATTATATTGGTATAGGAAGAAAAGTATAATTTTTTCTTTGCTCTTCCCCGAGAGCTTTTAGGGCTTTGCTCTTGGTTCTTGATTCTTGGTTCTAACAAATAAATTATGAAAGGTATCATCCTTGCAGGAGGTTCAGGCACACGCCTTTATCCTATAACAAAAAGCATTTCAAAACAGATTATTCCTGTTTATGACAAACCGATGATTTATTATCCCTTATCGGTGCTGATGCTTGCCGGGATAAGGGAAATATTAATTATTTCAACACCAAGGGATATTCATTTATATCAGGATTTATTTGGTGACGGTTCTCAGCTGGGACTGAATATTAAATACACGATACAGCCATCACCTGACGGCCTGGCTCAGGCGTTTATCATTGGAGAGGAATTCATTGGTAATGAACATGTTTGCATGATACTGGGCGATAACATCTTTTACGGACATGGATTTGGCGGGCTATTGACAGAAACGGCAAAATTGCAGGATGGAGCTGTTATTTTCGGATATTTTGTAAATGACCCTGAAAGGTACGGCGTAGTTGAATTTGATGACACGGGCAATGCAATATGTATCGAGGAAAAACCCGAAATCCCTAAGTCAAATTATGCTGTTACAGGCTTGTATTTTTACAGTAATGATGTTGTAAGCAAAGCAAAATCACTTAAGCCTTCAAAGCGCGGAGAACTTGAAATTACAGATCTTAACCGCTTGTTTCTACAGGAACACCGATTAAAAGTAAGGATCCTCGGCAGAGGAATGGCATGGCTCGACACAGGCACTCATGAAAGCCTGTTGCAGGCATCAATATATATTCAGACAATTGAAGAAAGGCAGGGTTTAAAAATTGCCTGCATTGAAGAAATTGCATATAAACAGGGATATATTGATAAAAATCAATTGATTCAACTTGCCCAGCCTTTGAAAAAGAACCAATACGGACAGTATTTATTAAAAATTGCAGAGGAAAAGATATTTACTTTTTTTAATCCTGAGTAAGCATGGAAATTAGGAATACTGAATTTGACGGACTCTTCGTTATAAAACCAGATATTTTTGGTGATCAGCGCGGATATTTTTTTGAAAGCTATAATGAAAAAACACTTGCCAGTAAAGGCATTATCTACCGTTTTGTACAGGATAATCAGTCAAAATCGGCATACGGTGTTATCAGAGGCCTGCACTATCAATTGGAACCTTATGCGCAAACCAAGCTGGTAAGGGTTATCTCAGGGAGGATTCTTGATGTTGTTGTTGACATAAGGAAAGGTTCACCTACATTCGGAAAGCATTTCAGTATTGAACTTTCCTGCGATAATAATCTTCAATTGCTTGTTCCAAAAGGATTTGCTCATGGATTTTCTGTATTGTCCGATGCTGCTGTTGTACTTTATAAAACCGATAATTTTTATGCACCTGCTGCTGAACGCGGAATTATTTATAATGACAAGACATTGGATATTGACTGGAGGATAAAGCCTTCAGCCATGATTGTATCTGAGCGGGATGCAAAACTACCTCAATTTACTGAAGCCGAAAATAATTTTATTTACAAATAAAACCCGACAGGTTTCTTAAACCTTTCAGGCTTATAATATAAAAAATGAAAAAGATTTTATTTACCGGCGCTAACGGACAACTGGGAACTGAGTTGAGAAGAATAAGCCCGGCATTCAGCGACTTTTCATGTATGTTCACCGATGTTGATTCTCTTGATCTTACGGATAATCTGGCTATTAAAACATTTTTCAATAAAAAACGTTTTGACTGTATAATTAATTGTGCCGCCTATACCGCTGTTGATAATGCTGAAAGTGAACCCGGAAAGGCTTTTGAAATTAATGCTGGTGTTCCTGCCCGGTTAACCGAAATAAGTAAGAATAAAAACTGCAGGTTGATTCATTTAAGCACGGATTACGTTTTTGATGGCACATCATGCATTCCCTATGTTGAAACCGATCCTGTTTCACCTCAGTCAATATACGGGAAAAGTAAACTGGCCGGAGAGAATGAAGTGCTGAAAAATAAATCAAACATTGTTATCAGAACATCATGGTTATATTCATTAAATGGGAATAATTTTCTGAAGACCATGTTGAAGCTGGGGAAAGAAAAAGAAATACTTCATGTAGTTTTTGATCAGGTTGGTACTCCAACATCTGCAGCCGACCTGGCCTATGCAATCATGGTAGTTTGTGCCAATATTGATGCCGGAAACAATAACTATGGAGGGATATACCATTATTCAAATGAAGGCGTCTGCAGCTGGTATGATTTTGCCATGGAAATAATGGAGCTGGCAGGCCTGAAATGTAAGGTCGTACCCATCACAACCAGCCAGTATCCGTTGCCTGCAAAACGACCTGCCTATAGTGTATTAAACAAGAGCAAAATAAAAAGTGTTTTCGGGTTAGAAATACCGTACTGGAAAAAGAGCCTGAGAGAACTGCTCCTTAAACCATAGTTACACCTAAAATATGGATTTCAATGGTTTTATCTTTCAACATTTCATGAGAAAAGGCATCGGTAAAACTACTTGAGAAGGTTGATATAACTGCTGCTTTATCTTTTCACTTTAACATCGTCAACAAAATAAGGGGTATCACCTTTCCACGGAAGCCTGCCATTTTTCTGCCTGTAATGTACTATGACAAACATACCCTGAAGGGTGTCGAGCTTATGTGCGAGTGAATCATTGACAACAGAAAAAAAGAATTTTTCTGACGCCAGCGCTACATTGTTATTGCTGGTAACGCTGCTGAGTATTAATTCTCCTTCATAAGTTTTAAAAATATTGCCCTTATGAGTAAACTTTTGCAATAAACCGGCCCGGTATCCTTC
>JAJUGM010000087.1 GCA_029268165.1 Bacteroidota bacterium | reverse complement strand
GATGTTCAGTCGGAGAACCTCCCGGCTTTTGGGGGAGTGACTGAAAACCGGAGAGCATTTGTTTGTCATTTCAGAAAAATTATTGCTTAAGAAATAAAAAAATAAGACACAGGCCATGAACATATTATGCTTTTGTATATCAGATTTAAAAAAAATTCTTCTTGTATTTCTTTGGTGTCTGAATACTTTTTCTTTTGCACAGATTTCAGCCGGACAAAAAATTCCGGCCGGATTAGAGCATTTCGCTCAGGAATACTCATGCGGCGTTAACCGGCAGGAACATATTTTTTTATCATTAAACAGCGGAATATATTATCCCGGAGAGTCAATTATGTTCAAAGCCATGTTATTAGGCAATGATTTGATTACAAAAACTACTGGCAGCAGGTTTTTTTATCTTCAACTGGTTGATTATACGGGTAAACATATTAACAATTATGCTTTTGAACTGCATAATGGTGAATGCTCGGGTTATATCAATATTCCTGCATCACTCCATACGGGGATTTATTCAATAAAAGCTTATACGCGATGGATGCTAAACTTCGGAGCTGATAATGTTTTTGAACGCCCGGTAATGATTGTATCGCCCATGGAAAATACTTTAATGTCGGCAGTATGTAACGACAGCGTTCCTGTGAAATTTTATCCGCAATGCGGCCGTTTAATCAGCGGAGTGAAAAATAAAATACTGGTTCGTATCCCCTTACACTACCAGTCAATTATAAAACAATTAAAAATAAGTGATGATACAGGCAATGTTATTGACACGTGCTTTCTTGATTCATACGGAACGGGGATCTTCTTGTTCACACCTGAAGCCGGCCATATTTATTATGCGTCGGTTATAGACTCAAAAAACCACTTTGGGGCTGTCTCCCTGCCAGCAGTTTCCCAAAAAGGTTTTGTATTACAACCCAATTTGGATGAAACCGGTTTAAAAATTACTATCCATGCAGGCTCTATGCAGGAAACTGTTGATAACCTCAAAATTGTGATGCTTTCAGAAAACACAGGTAAGGTAATAAGCCAGCCAGCTTATATGAATGGCAGGCAGGGATTGGTATCTTTACCTTGGGCTATGCTATCAGAGGGGCTTCACCAGATATGGCTTTGCAGCGGCAACAACACTATTTTGAGTCAGTGTACATGGTATAAAAAAGCACAACCGCCCACCCACCTGAAAATAAGTGTAAATGATACACTTAATACAAGATCATTGGTAAAATTCAAAATTTCAGCTTCATCTGCTGAATTGAATCAGAAAATTTCTGCCACGGTGATTAGCGCATTTAATCCTGTAACTGACAGCCTGCTTTTTAATGAATGCAGTTATTTAGAATATTTCAGTCTTTATGCCTCATTACCAGATGCCGGAATTTTACCTATTTTTGAATCGGAAGCCACCGAAGAATATATTAACAACTGTTTGATTGCCTGTTTAACAACAAGGTTAACCGATTTTTTGCTGCAGGCTGACAACAGGCTTAAATATGTCCAGGAAATAAAAGGTATTTCATTAAACGGGAAAGTGATTTCATTACCGGGCAAGATGCCTCTGAGCAATACTGCAGTGCTGTTATCCTATCCCGATTCTGTTGCACATTTCGATTTTACTTACACCAACAAGCAGGGTGAATTTAATTTTATCTTAAATAACAAACTATATGGCAAACAGGTATATATAATTGTTCAGGATCATTCGGCGGGCTTTAATCCTGTTGAAATCATCATTAACGAACCTTTTCTCGGCAATAATCCTGTAAAACAAGCTGTTCAACTTACGCATCCGACAACTGATATAGCCATCAGTGCCTTTCAGAACATTGCACTTGCATACAAAGCATTCTATCAGAACAAGAATATTCAACCTGTTGTTTACAGAAAAAGTCAGTCGTACGCGGAAAATTTCTATGGTAAACCTGATTTTTCCTTAATACCTGCCGAATTTGAATCATTGCCCAATATTTATGAAATCCGCAAGAACCTTATACCCGGAATAAAATTTGATATTGAACACGATATTTTTAAAACATATATTTTTGATCCCTATCTGCAATTATATTATTCAGGCCCTGCATTTGTATTATTAAACAATATCCCATTCCCTTCATTAAAAAATATGCTGGAGCTTAACTCAGACAATATCCGTAAAATAGAACTAAAACGTGATAAATTCTTTTATGACAATTACCTTATGTTTGGTATCATGGCCATATATACCAAAACACCTGTATCGATTGAATCTTCTTACTGCCATCAAACTGTAACGACCCCAGTAATAATTGAACCATCTGAATTACCTGAAACATTAATAGAAAAATCAAATTTGCCAGATATCAGGCATACGCTGCTTTGGAAAACAAATCAGTTGCTATCTGAAGGTAACCTTGAGATTCCTTTCAAAACAACGGATATTAAAGGTAGTTACCGAATGAGGATCATCTATGTGACAACAGATGGGAAAATGACCTGCAGTGAAAAATCTTTTTTTGTTCTTTAATCATTGTTTAAAAAGTAGGGAAAATATGTATTCGAAAGCAATAAAAATGAGATGTAACAATATCATGGGCTTGTTGCTGATACTCATGAATATCTTTTCTTTAAACGGACAACATATTATTACACTTTGCAATAATCATGCTGTTGAAGACACCAGTTCAACTCATTTGCTTGGCATGCCTTACCGCGATATTAATCCTTTCAGCGATAAGGTCGCAGGTAGCAATGATTGGGGGTGGGGAACAGTATATTTGAATACCGGCGACTCGGTGCCAAACAGGTATATTTTATACAATGCTATAGGGAGCAATCTGCTCTGGATAAGATATTCCAAAGAATCGGGACTTTTGGTAGATAAAACTACAATAAAAGGTTTTACCATATTGTCTGAAAAACAGAACAAGATGATCTGCTACAGGTATTTCCCTGTGGGAAACTGGTATTACAGTGAGGGAACAGGAGGATTTTTTCAAGAACTTGTAAAAGGAACGGTGTCACTATACAAAATGAATACGATTGAAAAATTTCCTTTGTCTGATGATGTGAAGCCGCACAAATACTATTTTATTTATAGTCCGGCAACAGGTCTTAACAGGATCATGCTTAACCGCAGAAGCTTATGTGCTGGTCTGAATTCCAAAGAGTTTCTCAAATATATGCGTGAGCATAATATAAGAGCTAACAAACATGACCGCATTATCAGAGCGGTTGAAGAATTTAACCGGTTTTTATCAGTAAACCCGCAATTGCTAAAACCATTTGATGTTCCTTTACAAAAAGCCCTTTAGCATATTTTGCAAAGGAATTAAGTGCGCTTTATGTTATCCCAATTATTGCATTAGAAAAATTTCTAATGCAATGCGATTAAGAAAAATCAACTTTTCCGGTTTGCTGACGCTGCACCAGAAAAGTGATTTTTCTATATCGGGGAATTCATTGGTTCGCTCTTTCTGAGAGCTCCCAATAAATAATTTGGGATTATAAAAAAAGCTGCCTCATGGTTGGGGCAGCTTTTTTAAACATTAGATTTTATTACCAGCCCGGATATTGAACCAGGTTATAGTTTGAATTAATTATTTCAGCCAGAGGAATGGGGAAGAAATCATTCTTACCCGGCGTAAATTGGCATGAAACAGGTGATTCCTGGGGTAAACCGTTCAGGTAATTCTGCAACTTCTGACCAACCAGTTTATCCTGCATTTTCCAGCGAACCAGGTCGAAAAACCTGTGGCCTTCCAGAGCAAGCTCAACGCGACGCTCATGCACTATATCATTGAAAGTTACGGATGATAAATCAGCAGGTGAACCTGTATCAGCACCATTTCTGGCGCGCTTTCTTACCATATTTACCAATTGTAAAGGTGACAGACCTGAAATTGGTGTAGTGCTTTGCCCTGCTTTTAAAGCAGCTTCTGCTGCCATCAGAACAATATCAGCATAGCGAATGTAAGGGAAATTATTAGGTCCATTCCCGTCGGCAGATTTGCTTGTCCAGTATTCTGCCCCTGAAGCTTCAAACTTGCGGCCAATCATATTCGTCGGGCTTTGTTTGCAATCAAGAATGCCCCAGTCATCAACAAATACCGGATCACCTGTAGTACCTATAGTAACCATCTTTCTCGGATCTCCGGGTTCAAATTCATTAAGCAGATCTTCCGTCGGACAGTTGAAACCCCAACCTAAAGTACGCGTGTTATAATTACGAACTGCGGTATATACTGTTAAATAAGTACCCCGGGAAATCATATAGCCCAGCCCGTCATTAACTGATTGTATTTCAAAGACTGATTCCTTTGAGTTTTCACCTGCAACAGTAAAAATATAACGATAGCCAGGTGTGGTATCATATAAGGTTGAGCCTTTTTCATCCCAGTACGTACCGAAAGTCTCACCATTAATACCCACCAGGTTATATTCATTTGAACTGATAACACTGTCGGCATAAGCCAATGCCATGTTATAGGTATTCTGGCAACCGGTAAACCGCTCATCACCTGCATAATTTTCGGCATAAGAAGCCTCATACAGATAGGCTTTTGCAAGTAAAGCCTGTGCAGCACCTTTCGTGGCCCTGCCCATCTCGCTTGCAGCATATTCGCTTCTGAGAGGTAATAGTGCAGCAGCTATCTTAAGCCTTTCCTGGACAAAATGCAGGCATTCTGCAATGGTATTTCTTTTTAAATTATATTCAGATGAGGCCAAAGGGTGGTCAACAATAGGAACACCACCATACACCTGCATCATTTTAAAGTGGATAAATGCCAGAATAAAATTAAGTTCTCCCTCGTATTGATTTAGTAATGCGGCATCTGCAGAACTTATTATCGGATTATCTTTTCTGTACTTTTCAATCCCTTTTAATGTTGAAGAAGCCCTTAAAATGGTCTTATAATTATAACCCCAGAAATGATCGGATAAAGCTTTTTGTTCTCCTGATGGTTGTAAGATACCTTGGTCAATATGTTGGAAGTCAAGAAAATCGTTACCTCCGGCTTCTCCACCTGCTTCGGCATCATCGGATGCAATACTGCCAAATCCAAGGTACATCATATCTAATGTAGTCAGCGGATCTGGTAATGCATTGAGTGAAGCATAAGTACCATTAACACCTAAGCCAATACCATCTATCGTAGCATAAAAAACTTCATCAGTAACAACCCCATTAGGCTGCTTGTCAAGAAAATCTTCAGAGCAACCTGTATAAATCAATGTTATAATAACAATTGAAAAATAAATTATGTTTTTCATATTCATCAACTTAAGAAATTAATTAAAAATTAAAACATTAAATTAATACCAATCAGGTACATCCTCGACTGAGGATATGTTCCCCTGTCAAAGCCTCTTTCAAGTATGGTAGTTTCATTAACTTCAGGATCAAAACCTGAATATTTTGTTATCGTAAAGAGGTTTTTTGCTCCAATATAAACACGAAGTTTCTTTACTTTGGCTTTATCAGTCAGTGAAACAGGTAAGGTATAACCTAGCTGGATATTTTTCAGACGCATATATGAGCCATCTTCAACATAAAAATCTGAAGAACTCAGGTCTGGATCCATTCGGGGCTTTCCGGTATCCTCATTCCGTGCAGGACTTATTACAGTTGGTAATGCATTCCCGTCGGATGTGTTGTAGATAGCTGGTATATAAGAATCAATCAGGTCAGGTGATACATTCAGCCCTCCGTTATTCATGGTGTACATATTTACCTTAAGCATATTAAATATCTTGTTGCCATGGCTTCCCTGTAAAAATGCATTAAGGTCAAAATTGCTATATTCAAGATTAATGCTTAAACCATAAGTGAATTTAGGATTTGGGTCACCAATCTCAACCATATCGAGCGGTGAGATTTGCCCATCTTTATTGGTATCTACAAACTTAAAGTTCCCTGGTTTGGCGTTGACTTGCAGTACATTATACTGAACAGGGTTTCCGTTTATATCAAAACCATTAATAACGGTTGTTCCTCTTGGGTCAACTGCAACTCTTTGCCACCTTCCTGCCCTATCTTTATACCATGTAAAGTCTGACTCTTTAAATATTCCATCAGTCTGGTAACCAACAAATGCCGATACCACTTCTCCGTTTTTTGTCTGGCAGACATTTGCCAGTCCGCGCCCATCCCCGGCATACAACGGATCTCCGATATCATCAATTTTTGTAATAGCATGAGTTAAATTGAAATTAACATCAAAACTGAGTTTGCCAATTTTGCTCTTATAACCAACAGAAGTTTCAAATCCCCGGTTATTTAAGGTCCCGTAATTAACCATAGGACGTGTGTCAAGATTAGGATCACCCAGTTCCTGAGTTGGCCCGGTTACCATATACCCTACTGTTAGCGGCACCGATTTTCTAATCAGCATATCTTTGTTCCTTCGCTTGAAAAGATCAAATGAAAAATCCAGCCGGTTATTTAAAAATGCAAGGTCAATCCCGATATTTTCAGTAATTACGGTTTCCCATTTCAGTGCCGGGTTTGCGGCTGTCAATAAAGCGGCACCATCCTGGGTTACACCGCCAAAAGGATAACCGTTAATAGGCAATGATCCTATTGAATTAATATAAAGGAATGGCTGAATATCGCTGTTTCCGGTTTCGCCATAGCCAAAACGTATTTTGCCAAAACTTATCAGGTTTGTATTTTTAATAAAATTAAATTCACTGAATTTCAAACCTGCTGAAACTGAAGGGAAGAAATCACTGCGGTCATTAGGGCCAATCTTTGAAGAATTGTCATTACGGAAATTTGCCTGTAATAATATTATGCCTGCAAAATCATAATTTATTCTTCCGAAATAAGCATAACCGGATATTTCAATAGGTCTTCCAAGCAGTTGCGTAACTGTTGGAGCTCCTCCCTGCAAATTCCTCATAGATTCGGAATTATTAAATAAATTAGTAAGTGTAATATTTTCATTTGAAAGCCTTGTATAACCGGCTTCAGACCCAACCATAAGGGTCAGGTTATGCTTTTCAAACAGCGTTCTCTTATAGGTCAGAAAATTCTGCCATTGCCAGCCGTAATTATTATTGTTAATCTGCTGATATTGATTAATTGTAACACTTTGTGAAGCGCTGGCATCATTAATTGAGCCTATGATATGGTCGGGAGTAAAACGTGTATATTCGCTGGCATAATAATTAAACCCGAACCTACTCTCAAAACTGAGCCCTTTAATAATTTCGATATTGGTAAAAATATCGCCAAAAAGTGAATTGGCTACTGACTTATTATTGTTATAAGCAATCTGGGCGACAGGATTTTTAATGTTGCAGGCCAGGCCGGCTCCTTTATAGGCATAGTTACCTGAACCATCAGTAGCATATACAGGGACCAATGGCAGCATCTGCATAGCAGTACTCACCGGCGAATTATATTCATTCCTTTCATCCTGTGTTGCCGAAATATTCCTCAAAATGCTCAGGTTCTGTCCAATCCTTATTCTGTTAGTTAGTTTGTGGTCACTGTTTAGCCTTAAAGTGTACCTATCATCATAAGTGCGCCTCAATGTACCTTCCTGGGAGCTATAGCCAACACTGAAATAAAAGTTAGACTTTTCACCTCCCCCGTTTGCTGAAAAAAAGATATTTTTCATTATAGCCTTCCGAAATATTTCGTCATACCAGTTAGTATTTGTCAGAGGCAAAGTGTCAGTAGGGGAAAGATAGGTTTTAGCTGCATTATCATACAAAAAATATATAGGTTGTCCTGAGGCTTCACGGTATTGATTATAAATGGCAGCATATTCCTGAGCATTTGCCACATCAACTGTATGTATTACTTTCTGCGTGCCAAAGTACATATCGAAAGTTGACTGCATAGAACCCGCCTTTCCTTTTTTGGTTGACACCAGTATAACGCCATTGCCTCCGGCAGATCCATAGATAGCCTGAGATGCAGCATCTTTTAATACTTCAATTGATTCAATATCATTGGGGTTAATATCTCCAAGCGAACCGCCAACAACTCCATCGACAACAACCAGTGGACTACCGCCATTAACTGTTGCAAGTCCTCTTACCCTTATCACTGGTGCGTTACCTGGCTGTCCTGAATTTTGCAAAACCATAACCCCGGCAGCTTTGCCCTGAAGTGCCTCTTCAACTCTGGTTACAGGTAGTTTACTGATGTCTTCAGATTTTACAGAAGCCACAGCGCCTGTTAAATCACTCCTTTTAACCGATCCGTAGCCTATTACCACTACATCACCCAATGAAATAATATCCGGCACCAGCTGTAAACTAACGTCAGTCCGGCCTTTTAAATCAACTTCTTCTGTAAGATACCCGACATAGGAAACCACCAGGATGGCGTTTTCTTTAACATCAATCGTAAAATTACCATCCAGGTCGGTTGTACATCCGTTGTTGGTTCCTTTTTCCACAATTGTAACACCGGGAAGAGGCATGCTGTTTTCGTCCCGGATATTACCTCTGATGGTCACCTGGGCATCGGCCAACATGGCGTATGAGCCCAGAAAAAAGAACAATAGAAAAATTTTTTGAAAAAGTTTTTGTACCATAGTTTTAGTTAATTAGTTAATTATTAAATAATTAGGGAGATTACTTTATTGCATGATGACAAAGATTTGATATGTAAAGATTACGGCATAGCTCAGTGTTAATGGCTGGTTAAATATAAAATATATAATAAAACATTGTTTAAGGCTTGCATAATATTTTAAGTTAATCATAAAATAAACAAGAAACTCTGATAAATTTAATTATATATCATACCTGAATTCAACTTTTCATTCGCATGATTTTGATATGTTTTCAAAACTACTAAAATTTTAGTCAACTATTTATGCATAATAATCGATTTATTATACCTACCTTTGCCCCTGTTAAAAATAGATTTATTAACGGGCGCCTAAATAAGGTCGCTGCTTTTGTGGTTTTTTATATGGCCTCCCTTTTCTAAATCTGCGTAAATTAAATTAAAAAATTAATTCAGAACAAAAATGAAAATATTCATAGGTAACCTCGATGACCGGATTGAAGATGTGCATCTCAGGGAGGCTTTTCAGGATTTTGGCACAGTCACCTCAGCCAAAATAATTAAAGACCGGTTATCAGGAAAATCAAAAGGTTTTGGTTTTATAGAAATGCCCAATGAAGAAGAGGCTGTTAAAGTCATCCGCAACGTCAACGGAGCCACCTGGGAAGGTAAAGTTATTACCGTGCGCAAAGCATTCAAATAATTTTTCTTTTAATCAGAACCAGACACTCAATATGATGTGTCTGAGGGAAAAAGTCATAAGGAATAATCTGTTCAACCTGATAATTATTGTCTGATAAAAACTTCAGGTCGCGTGATAGTGTGCCGGCACTGCATGATAAATAAGCTATTTTATCCGGAAGAAGCTGAAAAACAATCCAGTGAAGCACTTCACTTTCAATGCCTGTTCGGGGCGGATTCACATAAACCATTTTCTGATGTCCTGCTTTAAATTTCTCGTCAATATACTGCTTAAGCTGAGGCAGGCGCTGCCTGCATGCGCCCCTTAATACTGTGGCTTCAGGTGCATTGATCCGGGCACATGCTACGGCTTCAGCACCATTTTCGACGCCAATAGTTGCCGCACCTCTTCTTAACCACCGAATAAGGCTTGCTCCAATACCGCAATACAAATCAATCACACAATCCTCTTCAGCAGGATTCAAAAATCTTTCAGCTTCATCAAGCGACTGATGATGCAAACCTGGTATCAGCTGGCTGAAACTTGTAAAACCATAAACCAAGCCATTATCATTAACAGCCCTGTTATTTCCCCACAGCAAATGCCAGCCTCCCTTGGCAAACATCCTTCTGCCGGCTGAAGGGTTCAGATGCAGGGTAAATCCTTGTATTCCGCTTATCTTCAGAATATTAATTATATCTTCAGACATCCAGTCTGTTCCGGGTAATTCCTTTGTCTTTAACACCAATGTTACAAGAGAATCAGACTGGTAAAGATAAAACAGCGGAAACACATCAAATGGCGGCAATACAGAAATCAAAACATGAATCAGCCGTCGGGTCTTCTCTGAATGGACCGGGCAGTCGGGTATAGCAATAAATTCCTTCCTGTGAATCATACCCAAATGCCAACAGTTGTTCTCATACCGGGTATGTAATTGAATCTTCCGGCGATAACCCCAACGCCCTGTTTCATCCACCGAACATACTGACTGAATTTTATCCTTAAATACATCCAGTTTTTTTTGCAGCCATTTTTCTTTAATATCCAGACTCTCATTCATCGACATCAGGCGATGCGGGCATCCCGGGCATTGTTCGACACAT
>JAJUGM010000086.1 GCA_029268165.1 Bacteroidota bacterium | reverse complement strand
GCAGCAATGTCGGCCATAGCAGCATACATATAGGTTGCCCTTACTGCATGGCCCACAGCCTCTGTCTGGTCAACAACCTTTTTATGAGCCTGGTTGTATTCATCGCCATTAGGTCCTCTGACATCAAGGAAAAACTTGGCCAAGTTGAGGTATTTTTGCTCACCGGTAACTCCATACAGTTTCACAAGCCCAAGTTCAACAACCTGATGGCCCGGATAATCTTCAAGTTTCCCCCATCCATAGACATTGTCGATCAAGTTAGCTGCTTTAATGGCAATGTTAAGCAGAGAACGTTTACCTGTTGCCTGAAAATGAGCAGCAGCAGCTTCGAATAAATGACCGAGATTATAAAGTTCATGACTCAGTATATTTTCTTTTTCCCAGCGTTTATTCCCAGCCCATTCATGTGCTGAAGTTTGGTTTATCTCAGCAATAGTGCGGTTGGTATATAAATATCCGTCTTCTTCCTGAGCCAGGCTAATTTTGTATATTAAAGTATCGAGTATAGCTTCAAGTCTCTTATCAGGAAACGTTTGCAGTGAATAGCTTGC
The DNA here is from genome assembly GCA_029268165.1 of Bacteroidota bacterium. Taxonomy (GTDB): domain Bacteria; phylum Bacteroidota; class Bacteroidia; order Bacteroidales; family UBA10428; genus UBA5072. The sequence goes on along the minus strand of JAJUGM010000086.1, from coordinate 9,747 downwards.
CGCCTCTATAATTTTATAAATGTCACTGTCATCAAAGGGATATTCTGAACAAAATGTACCTTGTGCCATGCCACCTGCAATCTCAAAATTTTTTATCCGTCCGCTAATAGTTGATTGTTCAATGGCAATAGGAATAGTAACTTCGTGATTGGTTTTTATGCGGGGAGCCCAGAAATTGTCAGTGATTTTAACCGCCGTAAAAGGCACAGGCTGAATGGGATAATTACTTTTTTGCCCATTCGTTGACCGTGAAGCTGTTAAAATAACGCATAAAATGAATAAAACGAACTTTTTCATAAGGTTTTTATTAATCTTTTAAATTAATATTGTTTGAATTTAAAAAGTAATTATTTTTCTATTGAACTAAGTCTGACCATAAGCACTCCGTGTCCTTCAATTTTTACCCTGAGATTGTTTTTCGTATTACCTATTATCTTATGGTTCCATAAATCTTTTACCTGATATTCTTTTTTCCATAAGTTAAAACCGTTCTTGGCAATTGAATAATGATAAATTCCAAATTTTTGCCAGTCAAAATTTAAATCAAAAATTTCCTTACTCCGGTTGAGAAAGCAGAATGCAGCATCACCGCCTGATAGGGCTTTAACCCAGATTTCAAAATCGCCATAATCAATAAATTTGAATCCCTGAAAACCAAGCGTATCCTGATCAACGGCTATAACCTCTTTATTTGTAAGAATAGTCCTTATACTGTCAGACATATTTCTGAGGTCATTTCCGGCCATAAGCAGCGCGGCAAGCATGCACCAGAGGCTGAAATGTGTGCGATATTCATTTATTGTCTGACCGCCATTGCCAACTTCAAGCATATCAGGATCGTTCCAATGATGTGGTCCTGCATATTGTTCAAGTCCAACCTGTTTGTCAAGTATCTGTAATACACCAAGCCCTCCCCAGTTATGCATGCAGTCAAAGCAATCCCGTATATCAGCTGTTGTCCGCCACAGATGACCAATCTCTTTACCCCACTCCCACGGTTTGTTATCACCCCATTCGCATATACTGAATACAATTGGTCTTCCGCAATTTTTTAGGGCATCGCTCATAGTTTTATAAGCTGCTTTGGCATTCTGTCCTTCGTCATAACACCAGTCATACTTAAGATAATCCACTCCCCAGGCAGCGTATTGCCGGGCATCCTGAAACTGGTAACCACGGCTCCCCGGTCTTCCCTGACATGTTCTTGAACCAGCGCATGAATAAAGGCCGAATTTCAATCCTTTTGCATGAATATAATCGGCAAGCGCTTTCATTCCCGAAGGGAATCTTTCAGGGTCAGCGATGATGTTTCCGGCACTGTCGCGATCGGTTTGCCAGCAATCGTCGATCACTACATATTTATAACCTGCATCACGCATACCACTCGCAACCATTGCGTCGGCAATTTCCTTTATAAGGTTTTCGTTCACATTGCAGCCGAATTTATTCCAGCTGTTCCAACCCATAGGCGGTGTGGGGGAAAGCATTTCAAACGACTGTGCCTGTATATCTGTTGATAAGATCAGAAGATATCCGGCCATAAATAAAATCTTTTTCATCTGTTGTCACATTGAATAGAATTATTGAATCACTATCTTGTTTATATAATCTGAGTCCCGGATTGAAATTTTTAATACATAAAATCCGCTAGAGCCAATTTTACCTCTTTCGATGGTAGCTTTGTCCTTGATTACATCATGGTAAACCAGTTTGCCAAGCGAATTATATATTGAAACCTTTGCCTCAGCCGCATTTAAAATCTCAATATTGATATCATTACCGGACGGATTTGGATAGATTCTGAATATTTCATCCCAAGGAATCACCCCGGGAATTATATTAGATTGATTTCCCGGTGAATATACCATCCATTCCAATATGCCCTGCGCTTTTTCATATCCGATGAAATTCAGACGAATCTTGTCAGTAACAACAGGATTAAAATTAATTTCATTATACTGGTCGAATAAAATACAACCGCTTTTTTTTCCACAAGTTGTGCTGGGAATTATTTTAAAAGAACCGCTTGATGAATCCCAATAAGATAAATAGGATGAATCGGGCAGGGTTATGCCCTGGCCATCATTCCACCAGTATACCTCAGATGTACTGATCGTCATAATGTCATGAAAATTATACTGAACCCAGTTCCATAGACCCACAGTTCCGCCGTTTCCCATCCAGTTGCCAAAGGCCCCTGTACCTTTATCACCTGAATTCTGCGGATCATAAAGATCATAAATACTGGTAAGGCTTTCCCATGGTGAAACATAATTGGTTGAAGCAAAGTCACCGGCGTCTTCATTAATTAATATCAATGAATCGGGAATGATTTTGGGTTCCCTCACGGACAACCATACCTGCATTTCTGATGGTCCCCGGTTATTCCATTGATAGTAAGGGATAAGCTTAATTTCTTTATCCGATTCACCGTTGGTCTGCAAGGAATTGATTTTAATCACTTGGGTACCTGACATCAGACTGGGCTCATAGGTTGTTTTAAGTTCAGCATTTTTATCATAAATCAATGTCAGTATCTTATTATCATTGTCGACACCTTCAGCACAATATACAATCGGTCCTCTTTGTATGGCCACGTGCTTACGATTTTCAACTATGTTTTCATGGGCAATAAGTTTTCGTGGCATCATGGGCAAAATAACTGATATAACATCGTCGGGTTTCCATGTTCTTTGAATAATCGCGTAACCTTTAATAATCGGAGGGACAACAGGATTACCATTAACCGATATGGCTACCTGAGATGTATCTTCATTAAAAAACCTGTAAATATCGCCGTATATTGCCTCATTCCTAGCCCAGCCTGGTATTCGGATTTTCAGGGTAAAATTAATGTTTTCATCAGGATTAATAATGAAATCAATTTTTCCGTCCCATGGATAACGGGTTTGCTGTTTCACCCGGACATTGTGTCCCGATAGTTGAATGTTAGCTGTATTCTGTGCAAATAAATTAATATATAATGTATCTGCAGCAGTGGCATATATATAACCGGGAACTGAAGGAATCAGTCTTGAAATATTTGGAGGACAGCAGGCGCATTCAAACCATATACTACGTTGATGATTCCCATTGGACAAAAGTGGATTGGGATAAAAGAAACGATTTCCTGATAATGAAATGCCTGACAGCAAAGCATTATATAATGTCCTTTCCAGAACATCAATATATTTTGCATCCCCGTGTAACAAAAACAAACGATGATTAAAATATATGTTGCCTATGGAAGCACATGTTTCACAATAAGCCGATCCGTTAGGCAGATTATAAGGGCCGTTAAATCCCTCGTTTCCTCCTGAAGCTCCTATTCCCCCAGTAATATATATTTTTTTTCTAACAATATCTTCCCAGATTTTGTCAATGGCATATATGTAACCAGAGTCATTCTTCAATGCAGCGATATCAGCCATTCCGGCATACATGTATACAGCACGTACGGAGTGACCTACTGCTTCAGTCTGGTTCGTGACTTTTTCATGTGCCTGACAATATTCTTCACCCCCGGGTCCCCTGACATCAAGAAAAAACTTTGCCAGGTCAAGATAGCGTTCGTTCCCTGTTGCCCTGTACAACCTTACAAGCCCTGCCTCCACAATCTGATGACCAGGATAATCTTCAATTTTGCCCCATCCAAAGTCCTGATCAATTCTGTCAGCAGCTTTAATGGCTATATCGAGTAAGTTTCTCTTACCTGTAGCCTGAAAATAAGCGACAGCTGACTCAAAAAGATGACCCAGGTTATAAAGCTCATGACTGAGTGTATGTTCATTTATCCATCTTTGATTTCCCGCCCATGGATGTGGCTGTGTTCCATTTTTCTCTGCAATTGTGCGATTTGTATATAAATATCCGTCGTCTTCCTGGGCTAGTCCGATAATGGTAATTAACGAATCAATATATTTTACGAGTTCTGCATCAGGAAAATAGTGCAAGGAATAACTTGCCGCCTCTATCATTTTGTATATGTCCGAATCGTCGAATGGGTATGCCGAGGCAAAACTGCCTGTTTTTATTCCGCTTGCGATTTGAAAGTTAAGTATCCGGTTGGCAGATTGTTGAAAACCATGAGGAATGGTCACATCATGGATAACCTTAATTTTTGGCATCCAGAAACTATCCTCCATGGACACAGCAGTAAAAGAAACCGGTTGTATTGGATAATCATCAGCCTGGGCTATAATATGTTGCGATCTGATAATGATCCCAATCATTATACAAATCAATCCTCTCAATACCATTTTCCGAAGCTTTTAATGTAAATTAATATGCGACTAGTTTCATAGAATAAGCATCTTGTGGTGTCTCCAGCACCAAGATGTAAATCCCTTTTTCTTTCACATTCATCTCGGCGTATGGCACATCGTTAAACCTGTATATTTGTTTGATTTTGCCATCCATTCCTATCAGTCTGGCTGATCGCAGGAGTACATTCTCTTTTTTTCCCGTTATGAATACATTTCTTCCAGCAGAATTATAAAATATGGTATATGGATTATTCTCATCTGCGGTAACCAATCCACTGACCGGAGCTGCTACTTTCAGAGGACGGGTTGCATTCATCAGATCAACGATCCCCTGCGCTGTGAGAGCAGAATCAAATAATTGTATGCGTGCCATATATCCCGAAAAATTTTCACCGCTGGCACCTGATGCGCCGATTATTATTGTGCTACTGCCAACAAACAGATTAATTGGCCAATCCGTGTTTAACTCGCCATCTACATAAACCTTTTCAAGCATACCGTCAAAAGTAATTGCAATATGATGCCATTGATTTTCTAAAGGCACCTTTTCATAAGGAAGATCAACATATCCATCGCCATGGGCAACAGCTCCGAAGTTGCCTTTTCCATACATCATTGCAGCATACGATGATTGTAGCATATTATCACGTGTATTCCAAACGATAAGGCATTCACCATTACCTACCGAAGGATTATAAACCCATGCGGCAGCTGTATATGCTGAATTCCAATCAAGGCTTGACGGAGCCGGTTTACTTAAACGAAGATAACTTTTACCATCAAAATAAACTGATTTAACACTGTCTATCCATGACACAACAGGATTCCGGGTTTTTAGAAACATACCGCCAAGAGCTCCAGTATTGGGAAGGCTATCAATTACTGTCCCGTATTCAATTGTGTCGATAATTAAATCAAGAAGTAGTCTATTTGTGCTCACTACTCCGGGACCTTCCGCTGCTTCTTTGTTTCTGTTAGCTGGAATATCAAATGTTTCCTGGTACACTTTAACATTCCAGACAGCTGCGTACATACCCGATTTTTCGGTTCCGGTAATTGTTATTTTTAAATAACGGGCATTTACATCATTATCATCAATCATTGGGCAACCACTGCGTCTATTTTCAGTTTTATCTGCAAATAATTGCCACATTGTGCTGTCAGTAGAATATTCTATCTTATATTGATAGTAAAACGTGGGATATTCAAATTGTATCATAACCCTTTTAATGGCAAACACACTGCCCAAATCTAAAGTTATCGATTGCGGCAACATTCCATTGGCAGCCTTCCAGAGTGTGCCATTATTATCATCTACCGCGTATTGGGGCAAGTATTCAAAATCTGTTACCGGAGCAAATTTTGTTGCAGAAGCGACAAGGTGGTACCATGAGGTGGCATTTACCCTAGCATTATATGCAAGGTTGGGATATGGAATTTGGTTAATACCTAGATATCCAACTCCTTTATGGCTGGCATTTATTTTACTAATAGTACTATCGTTTTCAAATATAAGACTGTCAGCACATATCTGCCTGAATTCTCCGCCAGTACTATGAGGATTATTATGACGGTGATATACGATAAAATAGTTACTGCCTTCCTGCAGGACTGAATGGTGGCCCGGAGAGTCAATGGTTCCGTCACCGTTTGTTTCAATAATCGGATTATTCAACCCTTCCTTATACGGACCGGTTGGATTATCGCTATAAGCATACCTCACGGCATAGCTGCTTAGCCGGCAGTCGCCTGATGAATACATGAGTATATACCTATTGTTTCTTTTCATCGGATAGGCCGCTTCAAATACCTGCGGAAGCTGTGCCACTGGTATCAGGCCTTCTTCCAATATAGTAAACATATTGTTGGGATCTATACGTACCCAACCCAAACCTCCAAAGGAAGTGCACCATGTTCCAAAGTAAGCATAAAGCGAGGAGTCATCGTCCCAAAAGTACTGTGCATCAAGTGCAGGCAGTCCTTCTTTCCCTGTACCCACAGGAATTACAGCTTTTCCGTTATTCAGCCTTGACCATGGGCCGATAGCTGAATCAGAAACATATCCATAAATATTGCATCCTGCCTGACAATTACCCTGAAAATAATAATACCGGCCATCTCTGCCTTTAACAACATCAGGAGCCCAGCAATTAGTCAGGCCTTCCGGCAAAGGAACATCCAATTCAAAGTTATACCAGTTGACAAAGTCTTTGCTGATCCATACCTGAGGCTCACCAGAGGCCAGTTTTATGCCATCAGTTGTAGCATACAGGTAATAGGTATCACCGAATTTTTTGATAGTTGGATCGGCAAAATATCCGGGTACCAAAGGATTGAAGTTACCTGATGCATTAAAAACGGTGTCTCCTCCGGCATATAATAAAAATTTATCCGCCAGTGTGAGTATTAATAAATATATGCATAGCTTTTTCATCTCTTTCAGCATTTTATTTATTTATTATCAATCATTTATTCCACTACTACTTTGCAATATTGAATATTATTTGCTGATTTCAGTGTTATAAGATAAATGCCACTGGCAAACAATTTGTCTGTTTCAAGATAAATGCTTCTATCCATAGTAATGTTGTGATAAATAACCTGCCCCTGCATGTTGACAATTTGAATAGTAACATTCTGATTATCTTTTTTATTAATCTGTATTTGTAGTGTATTATTTTTCTTTACGGGGTTTGGATAAATAACAGCATATAACTCATCAGAAAAACTGTCATAATTTGATGCAGTTGTAGCTGTATCAAGTATCACCTTTTTCCAGTCATACCATTTAAGATTGGTACTTGCAGTCCGTTCAATACCTTCAACCAGTTGCAGGCGGTAATCAAAGTGGGATGTCCGGGTTGTTTCTCCCTTGTAAAGGTAATCTGTGTTTGTAATTACGGCAAAAACTACACCATTAGCAGGAGGTTTATCAAGCCTCAGGATGCAATCACCACCATAAACAGGGGCACTGTAAACAGGCGATCCGCTGGTATCACGATAACAGAGCTGGCACGTCATATTAGGCCCAAGGGGTTGAAAATTTACAACAACCCTGTTACCTGTAACATGCAAGGGAATCTGATTTGCACCTGACCATCCTGGAGTTGTTCGAAATTCCGGTGTAAGTAATCCATTTCCATCATTAAAAGTTTTTGCATAAGGCGAGGCATACCATACTTCAGGTGTTAACCATGAAGGTTCCCATTCTGCTTTAATTGCAATTCCAAAATAATTATCAAGCAGTTTGATTATTGCATTTGTCCATGGCCCCATATCAATCAGTGCCTGTTTGGCTCTGTATTCAGTTATCAGACGCCTGATTTGTGTTTCACCAAGTGTGTCAGCCATACCTTCAAGCACGCGCGAACTACAATATCTCCATATCCATGGTATACTTCCTTTACCAAGTGTCATTCCCAGAAATGTCGGAAATACATTGCCATATTGATTTCCCCCCAGATAATTACGCCAGGTACATATTTGGGTGCCATTCTGATACATATTAACACCTTCAGCCGATGGCCCTCCAAAAGTGTTGTCCTGTAACCAGCCACTGTAACATTCTATTGGCATAAAAGGAGCCAGAAAAGTGCATCCGTTAAGGTACCCCATGCTACTATAATCGCCTGTTCTTCGGGCATTTGCTTCCTGCTGAAGCCAGGTATTTCCTCCTTCGTGGAACCAGGATGCATTTTTGCATCCAGGCAAATCAGCTAATACGGAGTGTATCCCTTCGTGTACACAAGCATTTTGCTGGTAGGCTTTATCACTATAATTACAATCGGGGTCAAAACAATATACTGGATAGTATGAAAGCAGAACCATTGGCCATTCCTCGCCATTATAAAATATGCTACTCTGCCATCCTCCTTTTTCAGTATTTGAAGCGTCGTCGGTACATAATCCTGATCCGTAAAGATATATAGCGCTGCGATAACCATGTTTGGCACGTTTATCAGGCGGCCATCCCATTGAATCGCGAAAATAGGCAAAATCATCATTCATTTTTTTTAATAAAGGTGTAATTGCTTTAGTGGTGACTAACGGATTTGCATCAAGCCCCCACCGGAAAGTCCACCATCCCGATGATTGCGAACCTACTACTTCAGGGCAATCATCCATGTCTATTACAGGAGTATCCAGTGCCGGGAATTCATTCCGGAAATTATAGTTTAATGTAGGTTCGTATTCAGGCCATGTATATGAATCTCCGTTATATGATTCACTAACAGTTATGTGAAAATATTGTGTGCTAAATGCACCACAATTATTTATATAGTTTACTATATATGTACCAGCCTGATTATTCTTTATATCACATAATGATATTTGGCGGTTTTTTGAAGTAAATCCTGCCGGTCCAAGCCATGCCCATCCCGCTGTATCGGCGGGTAACAGGTCGATGTCAACTGTATCGCCAATCAGAACATTAGCTATATTTTGTTCAACAAAATCTTCGTTATTTATTCGTATATAAGGTGTTAATGCAGCTGGTTCGCAGGGTCCGCTTTCCATACCAAATACCTTCCATTCCAGGATCCCTGTGGCCATAGTACTTTTCATATAAACTCTTAACATACTTGTTCTGATATTCAGAACAAGTGTATTATATTGATTTAAATTCGTTCCAATATTTCCTGCCTTTATCCACGAAATCCCATCCCAATATTCAACGTAAGCATCTGTAGGCTGCTCTATTCCCTGTCCATCATCCCACCAATATACTGCAGTTGAAGTAATTGCCTGTGCAATATTCCATTCATATTGTACCCAATTATAGGTATTATAATTATTTTCGCCATTCCAGTTACCATAGGCGCCTCTTGTTTTGTCTGAAGAATTGTTAGGATCATAATCATCGTGCACTGCTTCAAGATTTTCCCATGATGAAACAAATGAAGTAGAAGTACTGGCACTTAATGCGAGGTTAACAGTATCTTCTTCCGTGTTTTTAAAGGAATATTTTTGAGAAGCTATAGAATAATTATTTTCTAATGCAAAAACCTGATTATTTCTATAATTAAAAAACAGGATAAATATATAACAGGATAAAAATGAAATAATTTTGAACATAAAGTTTTATTGAAATATTTTACACAATTCTAGGATAACACTTAACAGAAGAATTCTTTTGTGACATTTTGTTTTACTGTTTAATAAACAATTTTAATACCTTATGGACTGTTTAACTATTAAGTTTAAACAGTCCATAAGCTTTTCAAATTAAACCAGCATCAGTGAACGACAACTTTTTTTGAATATACATTCCGGTAATTGTTAACCAGCACTACATATACACCATTTTGCGGGGCAGCTATCTCAATTTCGTTTCCATTACCAGTTAATTCTGATATTACTTTGCCGTCGAGGCTAATGAGCTGTACAGAAGTGATGTGCTCTCCATCAATGAGATTTACATGAATTATTCGACGGGTTGGCTGGTAATTAACCTTAAGATTGTCATTCATAGTAAGATCCT
>JAJUGM010000085.1 GCA_029268165.1 Bacteroidota bacterium | reverse complement strand
TGATTCAGCATCTCACTTAGGACCACAACAGGATACTGAAGCACGTTATGTAAAGGATAAAAACAACCAGGCCACAGCAAAAGATATGCATGGCGGCTGGTTTGATGCAGGTGACTATAACAAATATGTAACATTTGCCTTTAACCCCATACATGTGTTGTTAACTGCCTATGAACAAACCCCGGAGGTATTCACTGACAAAACAGGCATTCCTGAGTCAGGTAACGGATTGCCTGATATAATTGACGAGCTGAAGTGGGAAATCGACTGGGTTAAACGCATGCAGGACAAAGACGGTGGAGTATATATAAAAGTAGGGTATATCGATTATAATGTACCTTCACCCCCCAGTGCTGACAAGCGGCCACGATATTATGGCCCCAAATGTTCATCATCAACAATTGCTGCTGCGAGTATTTTTGCACATGCCGCCCTGGTGTATTTAAAAATTTATGACTTAGAAAACGAAGCGGCTGATCTGCGTATACGTGCTGAAACTGCCTGGCAATGGTATCATAATAATCCGAAAAGCGAAAATTGTGATGAACAGGAAATTAAATCAGGTGATGCAGACATGCCTTTAAACCAGCAGGAACAACTTACAGTAACAGCTGCTATCTATTTGTATGCCCTGACAAACGAACGGTTATATCATCAATATATCATGAAAAATTTCCGTAAGGCGCGTGAATTCAATATTCCTGAATCAGCAATATTTGACCCTGCTCAGGGAGATGCACTGCTCTTCTATACTCAACTGCCTAATGCCTGTGATTCGGTTAAAAAAGCCATTTTCAACCAAAGACTTAATGACGCCCGAAGTCTTCCTTTCTTAAATTATCAGCTTTCTGATGATCTCTACAGGGCATTTATGCCCTCGGTTTTCTATAACTGGGGCAGTAATAATACCCGTGCATGTATTGGCCATGTTAATTATGATATGTTTTTATACCGTATGGATACCCTTAATAAACAAAAATACTATCAGCATGCTATCAATCAACTGCATTATTTTCATGGTGTAAATCCTTTAAATTTAACTTATTTATCCAACACCAGAACTCTGGGTGCTGAGAACTGCATAATGCATATGTGGGGTGACTGGTATAGTGCTTACACACCATGGGCAGATAATCCGCCACCCGGCTATATCACCGGAGGTCCAAATAAATTTTACAGTGGGACAAACCCCTTTCTGAAAAATAAGGCGCAACCCGAACAGAAAATGTACCTCGATTTTAACAATGGCCCGCCGGAAGATTCATGGACAATAACTGAACCGGCTATTTATTATCAGGCTGCCTACATTAAATTATTATCGAAATTTTTGGCTTTTCAAAATTAGTGTCTGTTAATCACCTGTTTTGATCAATGTAATATTAATAATGAAAAAAATTTTTTAGTAGCTTTAAGCATTTCTTAATAGGAGGGTCAATTGAATAAGTGGATTTCTATCCTGTGGCTTAAGCTTATTTTTCTGTCAGCATTCATTTTTATGATATGCCAGCATATCTGGGTATATCAGTTTACACTGATATTCGGAATTCATTTAATTTCAAACATTACAATACTTGCTGTTTTTGTTGCATGTTTTGCAACAGGAATATATTTATTTAGCAGGTTTTATGGCAAAAAAATGAATTATTTTTTATTAATTGCTGCCATAAACCTAATTATCGCTATTTACATTACCTGTAGCCCATGGTTAATTAACCAACTGAAAATCATCTATTTAAAAATTGGTAATTATCACAGCATGGGGCCTTATTCCGTAATGATTGTAAGAATTATCTTTTCTTTCCTTTTCTTTTTCATACCGGCAACATTAATGGGAGGCAGCTTTATTTTAATATATAAATTATACGTCAGAAATTTATCTTTACTCGGAAAGCAAACGGCTTTAACTATTGGCTGGTTCGTTACCGGACTGGCTGCCGGGATACTCGCATATAACTTTGTTTTTATCAGCTTATTAGGAATTTTCAATACAGGCCTGTTGCTAACTGGCATAAATATTATTATTTCCTTGCTGATGTTAGTCGTTTATTTTATTAACAGGCAAAAATCAGTAATTTTACCCAAAACTGGCTTTAAAGAAAAGAAACATAGTGATGAATACGTATTCACTGCGATTGGTAAATGGAAAAAAAGGCTGCTGCGCTTCATTTTCCTGAGCAGTTTTTCAACGACTTCATTCCTTATTCTCTGGAAAAGGATACTTACAGAATTCTCAGAAGACAAAACAACCTATTTTAGAGCACTGTTATTCTCTGTTTTTTTAATCTCACTGGCAGCTGGAAATTTTCTGACTAGTCCTTTTACTGATAAATTCAGAAGGAAATTTGTTGCTATTGCTGCCATTCAGTTAATCACCGGTATAACTTCATTTTGCGCCCTTGTGATTTTCCTTATTGTTTATCCGGTCTTTTCAGAGCTTAATGAGCCAGCCACATGGCTTCAGTTAATCACACAGCAGACTGGACTTTTTTTATCAGTTTTACTTATACCCTTTGGTATAGCAGGTTTTTTCATTCCTCTGTCGGTTAAAGTATATGCCGAGGATATCAAAACAATCGGTTATAAAACCAGCCATGTTTTTCTGCTGATGGCATCCGGCATATTATCGGCATGCTATATTACATCGTTTATCCTTATACCTGTTCTGGGTATATATAAATCGTATTTACTTTTTACGCTCTTTCATTTTGGCATAGGGATATTTATTTTTCTCCGCTACAGGCGAATAAAAACATATATTCGTGCAGGTAGCTTTTTAATATCAGTAATTGTTTTTATCGCTTTTGTTTTTTTCTTTACTGAACAAAAATTCAGTACGTTAAGAAATACCAATCACAAAAACAGTGTTCTTGAAAAACGTATTGAAGGCAGCACAGTCAATATAGAAGTTCATAAAAACAACAAAAATCATATTATTCTGTATATTAACGGTGAAAAAGCTGTAAGTTCAGATCCACAAGAAATTAAAGGCGATAAATTATTAAGTTACATTCCTTATCTTTTTAATCCCTATGCGGAAAAAGCATTGATTATCGGATTAGGTATTGGCATTACTGCAAAAACGATGGCTGAACTGAATATAAAGGATATCGAAATTGTTGAAATTTCACCTGAGGTAACTAAAGTGGCTGCTAATGCTTATGCATATATTAATGATAACATACTTGTTCATGAGAATGTAAGCATTTTTATTGAGGACGGAAGAAGTTATCTGCTCAGATCAAAAGCAAAATATGATATTATTATATGTAATGCTGCTCACCCGCGGATTAACAACGCCCTTTATACTGAGGATTTTTTTAAAATATGTAGTGAAAAGCTTTCGGACAATGGTTACTTATGTCAATGGATGCCTTTATCATGGATATCAGCTGATGAATTCTGGTCAATAATCAGAAGCTGCATTCATGTTTTTCCATACACAACATTGTGGTACATTTCACCCGGGCAGACTTTATTGCTGGCTTCAAACCTAAAACAACAGTTTGATTATTGCAATAACAGTTTTTCATTGAAAATCATGGAACAACCATTGATATCGAATATGAAAACAAGTCCCGGAGATTTACTTGCTTTAATTATAGCTGATGATAAGGCCCTGAGGGCTGCTGCAACAGAGGTGCGTATCAGCACTGATAACTTTCCTGCTTTACAGTTCAGCCGTCGGCTTCAATATGCTCCTGATACAATGATTCTAAAGCAACTGGCAGGATTTCAGATTTCCTTTAATAGCCTGTTACAATTTGGATCATGCACTGAAAACGAGGCAGAAATTTTAACTACTATTGAACAGGCCAATTTTCGCATGAAAAGCAAACTGATTCCGTAATACTATGCATTTTATAATGTGCAATGTAAAATAGTATCCGATTAATAATCTGCAGATTATCTTAATCCATCAGGGCATAAATAACATTCGTTTAATAATATTGAATCCTGAAATTGTTTGTAGTTGATAAATATATAACCCTTTAGTCATTTTCTGCCCTCCAGCATTCAGTCCGTTCCACTTAACTGAATATTGACCTGCCTCTTGTTTTTCGTTGACTAATACGGCAATCTCATTTCCCAAAATATCGAAGATCCTTACCATCACATGGTCATAAGCGGGCAATTCATAACATATTACTGTATTATCTTTAAAGGGATTTGGGAAGTTCTGATACAGTCTGCATTCAATCAACATCTTTTTTTCAGATGAAAAAACAGGAATGTCAACCAATGAAGGCACTGCCGCCGAATTCGGGTTAAAGCCCGGAGAGTTAATCCAAGGGCTAATGTCAACTGCTTCAAAGTCCCTGCCATAAATATTTTTCAGCGTATTAATTTCATCATCGTTCCATCGGTCATCATGAGTACCCTGAAAATACCAGTTGCTGCCATTGTCAGCCACAATGAACCCATATTTTTTCATTGTGCGTAAAATAACCTGAGCGCGGGGAGAAAATTGAGAAATATCGACATCAGCTTTTAATCTGAACCTCAATCCCATCGGAGGATAGTCCGGATTTGTTGAACTTGAGGCATAATGCCTTGCAGGCCAAATATATTCTTTTCTGGTTTTGCGAACCGTAAACCTGATAGCATGATGAATGACACCATCAGATGTCAGAGCACGTTCAACTTCATCAAAGCGGATAAGTAAAGGGAAAATAGGAAGTCCGGCAGCATCTGCCGATGTCCATGTTTCGGGCCTCAGGTTATTTGAATTTAAATCGAAAACAGCCCCGCATCCTCCGTGCCAATTTCCTTCTGAATCCTTATAAACATTGCCCGTCTCATAAAGTATATTTGCAATGGTATCAATAATAAGCATATGACGATCGCCCGGAGTCTGGTCTCTCCAATCAAATACAGTTTCAATAAAAGGATTTTCAGGGACAGGCCATGGGCCAGGGTCACTTTCATCACCGTATAAATCCCATATAATTGGTACAAGAGGCTGGTTGCTGCCAACAACATTAAAAGGAATACCCATAGGTCTTAATGTGCCTTCATCGTCATATACTGTTCCAAAATCAGGATGAATAGCAACATCAGAGCCTATACTCTTTATAATGTTAGCAGAATTTGGATGAACCGGCAGGTTGTCAACAGGCATATTCAATGCATGATTTGAAGGAAACACCTGCCCCCTGAAATCGGGCATCTGCTGGGCTTGCGTCATTTTAAAAAAAAGGATAACAGCTAATTTCAGTACTGATATTATTCTGATTCCTTTCATCAGCTGAAATAAAATTAAGTAATACCTGCTTTGCGCCTGTCTTCTTTGATGGCCTCGTAAGCGCTTTCAATATCTTTTGCCTCATCAAAGGAGACATTATATCTTATAGCGCTTGACCGCGTGTATATGCCGGTATTCAGGTTATTGTTCAACCGGTATGA
Source organism: Bacteroidota bacterium (assembly GCA_029268165.1). Classification (GTDB taxonomy): domain Bacteria; phylum Bacteroidota; class Bacteroidia; order Bacteroidales; family UBA10428; genus UBA5072. The sequence goes on along the minus strand of JAJUGM010000085.1, from coordinate 4,980 downwards.
AAACCTGAAGTAATTCATATTAAGCCTTGCGCGGTATTCGCCCCATTCAAGCGATACAGAATCTTCAACATTAAAATCTTTTAACTCAAGTATAATGTCCATCTTTCTGTGAAATTGTGACATATAACTATCCCATTGCTGATACCATATTTTGCAATCCTCAACAGTAGCTATATTCCATTTTGGATGGGCAATTACAATATCATTTTCTTTGTCATATGTAAAATCAATAATACCTGACATAACGATTAAATTTACAAAATTTATTATTTTTTTAGTAAATTACCATGTTGTTTTTCGAATGATTTTCAATTAAATTCATCAAAAAATGGATGTAATTGTAATGTACAGTTGTAAAATATCAGCTTATGAAACGGCGTGATTTTATTAAGACAGGAAGTGCAGCAGGAATGATGTCATTAATCCCTGAACAATTGGTATCACTTATGCAGGTAAAACAGAATCCGGTTAAGATTCCCAGGTACAGGGGGTTTAACCTGCTTGAAAAATTCAGCGGACGTGGTGAGCGCAGGAGGTTTAATGAGGAAGATTTTGAAATTATGGCCGGCTGGGGGTTTAACTTTGCACGTATCCCTATGTCATATTGGCACTGGGCATCAAAAGATAACTGGTATGCAATTAATGAGTATGTGCTGAATGACATTGATGAAGTAGTTGAATTTGGCAGGCAATACAAAATACATATAAATCTTAATTTTCATCGCATCCCGGGATATTGTATCAATGCCCGCGACATGGAGCCTGTTGATTTGTTTGAGGATACTCCGGCCAACATGCAAAAAGCTCTTGATGCTGCTATATTTCACTGGCGTATGTTTGCGGCACGTTATAAAGGCATTTCAAGTGAAAGGCTGAGTTTCGACCTGATTAACGAACCTCCTCATATGCCTGATGAAACCAGATATGTTGAAATTGTAAAAGCACTGGTAAAGGCTATTCGTGAAGAAGATCCTGACAGGCTGATATTTGCTGATGGTCTCAACGTTGGCCGCAAACCTGTTTATGGGATTGCAGGCCTTGGACTCATACAAAGTACAAGAGGGTATGACCCGGTTACTGTAAGCCACTATAAAGCATCATGGATGCCCAAAAATGCTTTTGAAACGCAAAATGCGCCTGCATGGCCGTTGTTAGCTGACAACGGCACACGATGGGACAAGCAAACCTTGAGGGAAAAATTAATTAACCCATGGCAGCAGCTGATTAATCAGGGTGTTCAGGTTCATGTCGGGGAGTGGGGATGTTATAATAAAACCCCGCACAAGGTAGCTCTGAGCTGGATGGCCGACCTGCTTTCACTCTGGAAAGAAGCCGGCTGGGGAAACGCTTTGTGGAACCTGAAAGGCGATTTTGGTGTGCTTAACAGCAACCGGCAGGATGTTAAATATGAAAATTTCAAAGGACATAAACTCGACAGAAAGATGCTGGAACTTATTCGTGAAGGCTGATAACGTATGACCGATGTCAGATGTTGGATGATTTTCTTCCCCTTATTGTATACCGTTAAACAATTCCGGACGAGAGATATTTGATTACAGAATATCGGATGTCGTTTACTTTTCCTTTAGAATAGCTACAAACCCTCCCCCTTCAGCAACATCAATACTCAGGATGTCAGTATTTACGATAATTCTCTGTCCCTTAATCAGTTTCTGAGGATTTTCATCAGCATCAGGAGCATCCATCCAGACACTAACCTGGTAAGGCATGTCATCAAGAAATTGAAGCGGGACATTGATGCTTCGTTTCTTAACGCTCATACCACCTATATACCAGGTACTGCCTGATTTTCTGGCCACCACAATAAAATCAGCAATTTCTCCGTCGAGTACGATGGTTTCATCCCATGATGTTGGCATGTTTTTCAGAAAATCACTTCCGGCTTGGTTTCTTACATTATAAGGCGACTCACAGAAAACGGTAAAGGCACTTTCATAAACCACGAACATGGCAAGCTGAAAACACCTTGTCCCCATTACATTTGGAGCCGGACTGTCGCCTCCCACTATGGTAAATTGCTCTCTGGTTTTATTTATAAATCCGCCCGGTGTGAAGTCCATCTCTCCTCCGAGCATTCGGGTGAATGGTATGGTAAGGCAATGTTCGGGTGTAACACGGTCACTCCATTTGTTGTACTCATTACCCAAAACGCCTTCCCGGGTAATCAGATTGGGGTATGTGCGGCTTAATCCGTCGGGCATATAAGCGCCGTGAAAATCAACCAGCAAATGGTATTTGGCGGCAGTTTTAGCTACGCGATGATAAAAATTAACCATTTCCTGGTCATTGCGGTTCATGAAATCAATTTTTACCCCTGCAATACCCCATTTTTCGTATAGTGCAAAAGCCTCCTCCATCTGACGGTCAGCATGATGCCATTCGAGCCACAAGAAAAGTCTGATGTTTTTCTTTGCAGCATAGTCAACAAGTAAAGGAATATCAATATCCTGATTCATATTGGTTATATCACAGGTTTTAACCCATTCCCATTTTTCATCAAAAGGATTACCATACCATTGCCAGTCAATCAATTGATACTGCCATCCCATTTCGGCTGCAAAATCAATGAAATATTGCATGGTTGCAATATTTGGTCCCAGTTTAAATGAAACATCAGGTGCATAACCCCCGCTCCACCACCAGTCCCATGCCGATACTCCCGGCTTTATCCACGAAACATCATTAATCTTGCATGGTTCATTAAGGTTTTGCAGAATATCTGACTCAATAAATCTTATTGGCCTGTCGGCTATCATTAATACCTGCCACGGTGAATGCCGCTGATTATAGGTCTTCACTGCTATGGTAGTATCATCATGCCTGTATGATGGTTTTATAGCTATAGAATGTCCATTTTCATCATTTGCAGTATATCCTGATGCAGCCCAATCGGTTATATTTGCTTCCATCATAGCCAGCCACACATTTGTGGCAGGTTTCACAAGTAATGGGGTCCCAAGGATCTGACCAGGCTTTACTTCGCTAATATTTGTTTTTACAAATTCATTTTCCTGTGCAGTATTGAAAGAGTCCCAGAAACTACACCAAATCAGGTGGTTGTCACTGAAATGATACACCAGCCTCTCGTTTGTAAGAATAATTGAATCAATATGTTGCTGAAAAGGTATTTCATACCTGAAAGCAAGCCCATCATTATATGCCCTGAAAAATAAATTAATCTGGCGCTTCAGTTTACGCTTTTCCTGCAATTCAATTACCAATTCATTATAACGATCAACCACTATTCCCCTTTTACCCCAAATCCTTTTCCATGTATTGATAACTTTCTGTTGTTTTATATTTCGGATAATGAAATTGTTCCTGATTACTGGCTGGCTTTTCAGTGTAAGTTCAAAAACGGTTCTGGTAATTACCGGATTATTATTATACGATACTAAAAAGCTGACAGCATGTTTTGTTGAATCAGGAAGATCAAACGACAATTCCAGTTTTTTATCGGGCGATTGCAGGGTAATGGGGAGGTCAAACCTTTGCTTTTGACATCCTGTTATCAAAATAATTAAAAAAAATGGTAAAATGTGTTTTATCATATTTTGGTTTATATTTATTTAAACGGATTAATAGGGAGTATAGAGTACCCTTTCGGGACGGATGTAATTGTTATCAATAATAAGAATAACAAATAAGCCTGTGGAAGTACTAATTTTTCATAAAAATACCACGTTTTGGTTGCAATAACATAAAATGCTCCGGGTGGTAAAAGGTATCCTGCAGGAGACTCATAATATACAGCCGAATCAAGTGCAAGGCTTGTAAGATCTATTGTCGCGGTACCGGTATTTTTAATTTCAATGAATTCATAATATTTACCGTGAATTGTATCAGTGCCTGAAATTATATACTGAGGATGGTAACCAAGCTCAATTACTTTTAAATATTTATACATTGTGGTATCAATATCTGCTATATGACCTTTATATTGAAGAATTGGTATGGCAAATACATGGCCATTGTTTAGTGCAATAAATAACAGAAAAACTATTTTGTATCTCAAAAATAGCATAATAAACAAAAATTAAGAAACTATAAATATAGAGGAAAATTCAGAAAAAGAAACGAAAAAATGTTCAGTTTCAGATCAGTCATTAGCTGCAGGTATTGAAAAGCTAAATGTACTTCCTTTTCCGGGCTGACTTTTAACCCATATTTTACCTCCGTTGAGTGCAATAAAGTCATGGCATAATACCAATCCAAGACCTGACCCCTGTTCGCCATTAGTGCCTGCTTTTATTTTGCGGCTATCAAGGCTGAATAAGATACCCAATTCATCAGTGCTGATGCCAATGCCCTGATCAGTAACTGAGCAGATCACTTCATTTGCTTTTTTTTCCAATTCAATGGTAATAATATCATTGGGTCTGGAGAACTTAAAAGCGTTTGATAATAAATTTCTGATAACAGCATCTATCATATTATAATCAGCTAAAACATTGCAATTAATTTTGGGATTAAACCTGATTGTTACTGACTTATCACGGGCTAATTCAGTAATTAATGCAATATTATTATGAATCTGTTCATTTATTGAATATTTATTTGGATTAATGGAAGAACCCTTTAAATGACTTGAACTCCAAAGCAATAAATTTTCCATCAATACCAATATTTTGTTAATTGCCCCTCTGATATAACTTATATATTTTTTCCGGTTTTCATCAAAATCATCCTTATCCGATTTCTTTTCCAGAATTTCTGTAAAGCCCATTACTGCATTAAATGGACTTTTCAGGTCGTGTGCAATAATCGAGAAAATTCTTTCATTCATCTTATTAAGCTCATCAAGCTTCATATTTTTTTTCCTTAATTCACCTGTTCGTTTCTGAACGAGTTCTTCAAGTTTTGCCTTTTGTCTGATTATGCTATTTACACGCCAGTAATATGCCGCCACAAGGCTTATTATTAAAATTATTGCCAGGGCTGCCCTGAAATACCAGGTTC
>JAJUGM010000084.1 GCA_029268165.1 Bacteroidota bacterium | reverse complement strand
GTTTTAAGACCAGATTAGTCATTAAGAACAACGCGAACTAATGACTTCCCCGATCATAGATTAATAAATTCTTATGCAATAAAGCATTTGTAATCAATTCAAAAAGTATTGGAATTGAAACCATCACTGCATCGGGGTTTTAAGGAAAAAATGCTTAGGCCGAGTTGCTTTGCAAAACACCTGCGACTGATTTAACTCCTTTAATAAATAGGAAAAATATACTAAAGGCTTTAACAGTATGTTAAACACACATATCAGGAATAAACAAATACATCCAGGCGAATAAAAATCTGATTTATTTTTAGATGAATTATTCATTGAGAACTCTTGGAAAGAGCGAACCAATGGAATTTTCTTAATCGCATTGCATTAGAAATTTTTCTAATGCAATAATTGGGATAAAATAAATGTCTGAACACACCCCAAAAAACAGATATGCTCCATAAAAGGAGCAGTTGTTTTGATTTGCGGAGAGTCAGGGATTCGAACCCTGGTCCCGCTTTTGGCGAGAACACGCTCTCCAGGCGTGCGCCTTAGACCACTCGGCCAACTCTCCGGGAAAATAAAATTGAACAGGGGGCGAAAATTAGTAAAAAAAAATGATTTTAAGTCAATTCACCCCGAAGCGATTGATCAATTAATCTGCTAATCTGCTCTCTGTCATCATACAAACCAAGTAAAAACATCAGTTTGGCAACAGCAGCTTCGGGTGTCATATCCCTGCCGCTGATAACGCCTGCGTCGGCCAGCCGGCGACTGTTTTCATAAGCACCCATAGCTACGCTTCCGATTCGGCATTGAGTGACATTCACAATAATTAATCCTCTGGTTACAGCATTTCTGATATCGTCAATAAACCAGTCATCGTTTGGTGCATTGCCTGCTCCAAAAGTTTCCAGAATAATGGCACGCATACCGGGCATTTGCAGTACCGATTGCACAGCCAGCCTGCTGATACCCGGAAACAGCTTTAATATAGCTATCCGGTTATCAAGTTTCTTATATACCTTTAATGGTTCACCTGATTTTAAATAGTTTATCAGATGATAATTGAATTTTATATGCACGCCGCTTTCAGCCAGCGGCGGATAATTTCCGGAAATAAAAGCATTAAAATCTTCAACATTATTTTTCGATGTCCGGTTTCCGCGATATAGTCTGTTTTCAAAAAAAATACTAACCTCAGGGACAGCCGAATGCCCTTTATATTCGGCAGCTGCTATTTCAACAGCCGAAATGAGGTTTTCTTTACCGTCTGTCCGCAACGACCCGAGGGGAAGTTGCGAACCTGTGAATATTACAGGTTTCCGCAAGTTTTCGAGCATGAAGCTAAGGGCTGATGCAGAATATGCCATAGTGTCTGTACCATGTAAAACAATAAACCCATCGTATTTGTCATAATTGTTTTCAATGACATCAGCCATTTTAACCCATATTTCGGGACGCATATCCGATGAATCAATGAGCGGGGTAAATGTATATGACGACAGCCGATAACCAAACTTCTGCAATTCAGGCACTTCTTCAAGTATATTATCAAACGGAAAAGGTCTGAGCGCTCCTGTAGCCGGATCCTTTACCATGCCAATTGTGCCGCCTGTAAATAAAATTAAAATCGATTTTCCGGGCTCGTTCATTGTTTTATAAATTAAATAATTTCCGGGCATTTTCTGTTGTAATTCCGGCAACTTCGGCAATATCAACAGCTTTTATTGCCGATATTTTTTCAGCTACATGTGTAATGAAAGCCGGTTCATTTCTTTCTCCCCTATGGGGCACCGGTGGAAGGAAAGGCGCATCAGTTTCAAGCACAATATGTTCAAGGCCGGTTTGCTCCACTACCTTATCAAGACCTGAATTTTTATAGGTGAGCATTCCTCCGATTCCCAACATAAATCCGAGCTGAATGGCATACAGGGCCTGGCTGATATTACCTGAGAATGCATGAAAAACACCTTTAAGATTCGTTGCCTTGTACTTTTCCAGTATTTCAAAAATAACATCAAATGATTGTCTGGCGTGGATAACAAGAGGCTTATCCAGTTCAACTGCCAGCTTAATTTCCTGTTCAAACACAATGCATTGTTGTTTCAGATAGGTCTTATCCCAGTATAAGTCAATACCTGTTTCACCTATAGCAATATAGTTCCCCGATTGTATTTCATGTACAACAAACTCAAGCTCATTCATATAGTCTTCTTTTACCGAAGTAGGATGCAAACCCATCATGGGGTAACATGTATCAGGGTATAATTCAGCCAGCTGGTTCATTAATGTAACCGATTTCCTGTCAATATTGGGAAGTAATATCTTTGAAATTCCCTGCTGCATAGCGCGTTGAATTACATTATGACAGTCGGTGTCAAAGTGTTCAAGATACAGGTGTGCGTGGGTATCAATAAATGGCATATATTATATGGTTTTATATACTTTGCCCGGAAGGCATTTTACAAGTCCATGAAATTCAAGGTTTAGCAAAGCTGACGAGGCCCGGCTGACAGGAATTTCACATTGAAGTGAAAGCTGGTCGATAGTAATTCCCGAAGTATTTCGGATAGCATTAAGCAAAGCAGATTCATCCTCTGAAAGCGCCACGAATAGCTGCTGCTGGATCGCTTCTTTTGCGGAGTTTTCAGACTTCTTCCATCCAAGCATGAATTCAATATCGCGCGCATCTTCAATAAGAGCAGCCCTGTTAGTTTTTATTAACTGATTGCAGCCGGCAGAGTAATTGTCATAAGCGCGGCCGGGAACAGCAAAAACGTCACGGTTGTATGAGTTTGCAATTTCGGCGGTAATAATGGCCCCGCCCTGTCTGCCCGACTCAACAACTACTGTGGCATCGGCAAGGCCTGCTATAATACGGTTTCGTTTAACAAAATTGTTTGGCTCAGGTTGCTCGTGATGAAGAAATTCAGTAACAAGTGCACCCCGGCTGATCATTTGTTTTGCCGTATCGCTGTGCACGGCAGGATAAACAAGAGTAAATCCATGTGCAAGCACTGCTGCAGTTTCTATCTTGTTTTTAAGCGCCGACCTGTGAGCACAAATGTCTATGCCGTAAGCTAACCCGCTAACTATTAGTATGTCAGGATGATTCAATGCCAGATATTCCACAAGCTTTTTGCATATCTCTTTTCCATAATCGGTAGGATTCCTTGTGCCTACAATACTTAGTACTTTAGGGCGGTTAAAATTGGTATTCCCGCGCATGAACAAAACTACTGGAGCATCTTCACAATGCCTGAGCCTTTCAGGATAAGCAGCATCGAGATAAAACAAAGCAGTAATACCGTTTTTGTCAATATACCTTATTTCTTCCTCAGCAAGTTTTAAAACGTTACTTTTATTGTCAATGATAAGTTCGGCCAGTTTTTCACCAATACCAGGAATCTTGCCCAGATTGCTTTTTCTCTCCAGAAACACTGCCTCAACGCTTCCGCAATATGATATGAGGCGACGTGTCAGCACAGGCCCTATTTTGGGTATTAGCCCAATGCCTATTTTATATTTCAGTGCATTTTCTGTCATTTCCGGCATTAACAAATATTACCTTCAAACTTCAGCCATTATGAGATAAAACGATTCGCCTTATTTCTTTTTCAGTTTATCAAGCGCCTGATAAATCTTTTGTTTTTCAGTTTTGCTGAGTGCAGTAAATGATACAGGCGGGTATTTTGCAATGCCTCTGGGCGTATTAACCAGAATAATTATTTTTTCGCGAAAACCAAACAGCCACTTTTTTCTTTCATAATCAACAAAGTTTTTCTTGCCAATTTCGATTGAATTTTTCCGGTTGGTAAAAACGCCGGTAGGGAAGTAGCGAAGGATTATAGTATCTCCTTCATCAGAGAAATAGATATAATTGTATTGCCTCAGGGAATTGAATAATACGATTACAATGTAAATACAGGCAATGATAATGGCAAGGTGATAGCTGGTAAGCCCGAACAATACATCCTCAACTATATTTGTAATAAGTAAAACCACTATAAACGTCACAAATACCAGTGCGAGGATAAAAGCCCTTACGTTTTTCCTGAGAATGGTACGGCGTATATTAATTATCATATCAGTAAAGCATTAATGAATTACCCGGCGAACCAAATTTAGGATATTATTATGAAACACAAAAACCAAAATAGCTGAAACTAAGATGGGATGAAACCCTTATAATTACTAAATATGCCAACACTATTGACTAATGTTTTTGCTTTTTAATATAATTTTTAATTTTTCGTTTTTTTGCAAAAAAATCAGTTAACATTTTACTGCATTCATCCCGCAAAACGCCTTTTGTAACCACAGTGCCCGGATGCAGAATGCTTTTAGACCTTAGCAGCATATAACCTTTTTTTTCATCATCGGCGCCATAAACTATTCTTCCAATCTGTGTCCAGTATGCAGCTCCTGCACACATTACGCACGGCTCAAGTGTTACGTATAAGGTGCAGTCGGACAGATATTTACCTCCACAGGCACCGGCCGCAGCTGTGAAAGCCTGCATCTCAGCATGGGCTGTAACATCGTTCAGCGTTTCAGTCAGATTATGAGCCCTGGCAATGACCTGATTGTTCCATACAATGACGGCGCCAACCGGAACCTCATCTTTATCACAAGCTTTCTGCGCTTCTTTCAGCGCTTCTTTCATAAAATATTCATCGGAAAATATTCCATTTATTTCATCATCCATGTTTATTGTAAAAAATCACAATAAAGTTTGCAAGATTATTTCTATTTTCGTGCATCTTAACCTAAAAAAAATGTACAGAACTCATAACTGTGGTGAATTAAGAATACAGGATGTATCAAAAAGCGTTGTCCTTAGCGGATGGATTCAGCGATCGAGAGACCTTGGCGGGATGACATTTATTGATTTACGTGACCGCTATGGTATTACACAGCTTGTATTTAACATGGATGCAAATGCTTCGCTATGTAATGAGGCAAGGAAGCTGGGCAGGGAATATGTTGTTCAGGTTGAAGGCACAGTCACTGAGAGAAGTAACAAGAATCCAAAAATGCCCACAGGCGATATTGAGATTATTGTTGAAAAGCTTACCGTGCTTAATGCATCATTAACCCCTCCTTTTACCATTGAAAATGAAACTGACGGTGGCGAAGAAATCCGCATGAAATACCGTTATCTCGACCTGCGTCGTGAGCCGCTGAAAAACAACCTGTTGTTGCGCCACAGGATGGCTTTTGAAGTGAGGAATTATTTTAACATGAATCAGTTCATTGAAATTGAAACGCCTGTATTGATAAAATCAACGCCTGAAGGGGCCAGGGATTTTGTAGTGCCATCAAGGGTCAATCCCGGCCAGTTTTATGCCCTGCCGCAGTCGCCCCAGACATTCAAACAACTGCTGATGATAGCCGGATATGACCGTTATGTGCAGATAGTTAAATGTTTCAGGGATGAAGATTTAAGGGCTGACCGCCAGCCTGAATTTACGCAGATTGATTGTGAGATGTCGTTTGTACATCAGCAGGATATTCTCGACATGTTTGAAGGTATGGTAAAACATTTGTTTAAAACAGTAAAAAATATTGAATTCAGTGAGCCTTTTCCAAGGATGACTTATGATGAGGCAATGGAGCAATACGGAACTGACAAACCTGATATAAGGTTTGGAATGCCGATTACCGAAATTACTTCGATTGCAAAAGGCAAAGGTTTTGGAGTGATAGATTCGGCAGCATATACCGGAGGAATATGCGTTCATGGCTGTTCGGAATATTCACGTAAACAACTGGATGAGCTCACGGAATATGTCAAAAGGCCTCAGATAGGCGCCAAAGGATTATTGTATGTAAAGTATGGCACTGACGGTTCGTTGAAGTCGTCGGTTGATAAGTTTTATCAGCCTGATGAATTAAAGAAATGGGCTGATGCCATAAAGGCACAGCCCGGTGATTTGTTACTTATTATGGCGGGTGAAAAAATAAGCACATTAAAAGCCTTGGGCGAGCTGCGCCTTGAAATGGGTAACCGTTTAAATCTGCGACCCAAGGATGTTTTTAAACCACTTTGGGTACTCGATTTTCCGCTGCTCGAATGGGACGAGGAGGCAAAACGTTATTTTGCCATGCATCATCCGTTTACTTCGCCTAAGACTGATGACATAGAGCTTCTGGATACACAACCCGGCAAAGTAAGGGCTAATGCCTACGACATGGTGATTAACGGTACCGAAGTGGGAGGAGGGTCAATAAGGATTCACAACGAAGACCTTCAGAAAAAAATGTTCAGCCTGCTTGGTTTTACTGATGAGGAAGCCCAACGTCAGTTTGGTTTTCTGATGCATGCCTTTCGGTATGGTGCACCGCCTCATGGGGGCATTGCATTCGGCTTTGACAGGCTTGTGGCCATATTTGCAGGCGAAGACTCAATACGTGATGTAATTGCTTTTCCGAAAAACAATGCTGCCCGTGATGTAATGATTGATACACCAAGCGAAATCACTGCAGAGCAATTAAAAGAGCTTTCAATTAAAATAGATATCAGATGAAAGGATTGAATGCTGTTTAATGCTGAACGGGTATTAATAAATGTCTACCTTATTCTATACAATAACATAAAAAGGCATTTTTCCCCAGGTATGATTATTCATCCGGGCAGATAAAATATGTTTTTAGAGGAAAGCAGGCCGGGATAATATGGTGATAAGGTGATGAAGTGATAAAGTGATGCAGTGGGGGAGGGTGACTAAGTGACGAAGTGACTAAGTGACAAAGGAATTAAATATAATAATGACTTTTTAACTCAAATATGTCATTAAACTTATTTTTCTAATGACGTCTATGAGAAAAATCTGTTTTTTATTATTGAATATTAATGTTTTATAATAACAAATCGAATAAGAATAATTTAAACTGCAAGCATTTCTGATTACATTTTTAGTTTTTCTTGCAAAATTTTAATTTTTTTATTTTTTTGTAAAAAAATATACCAATATAATCCATAAGGTTAGATAGCTGCAAGAGAATTCAGGAGAGGTTATTTGGTATAAACAATGAAAATAGGATGTTTTATAAGTAAGTTAGTTACTTACAACAAAAAAAACTATTTATGTTACATAGAATCTTAAAATTAATTGTATGCCTGTTATTTAATTTCTTCGTTATTGCTGCAACATTAAGCCAGAACACAGAAATCCGGGCAGGCGTTTTCAGTTATAAAAACAGTGTTCAGACAGAATTGTTCGGGCACGGACTTATATATTCAATTAACTATGAAAGAATAATTTTAAACAGACCCATTTTCAACACCTCAGGCCAGGCAGGATTTTCGTATTATCCTGCAGGTACAGGCCTGATCAGGTTATGGTTGCCAGTTCTATTTAATGAAATAGTATCCTTTAATAATAACCATCATGCTGAATGCGGATTAGGATATGTTTTCAGGGAAGATGTGGGGGAATGGGATGGTTTGCTGACTTGCCGGCTTGGATACAGGTATCAGAATCCAACAGAAAGGTTAGTCATCCGTTTAGCTTTCACGCCTTTTTTTGAAATAAAAAGTGGCAATGGAAATGAAGATAGTAAGAACACTACATGGTATCCTTCAGGAGGAATATCTGTTGGATATTGTTTTTAATTGATTTAGGTGAATATTTTTCAATGGTTTTTACCCGATATTATTATTAACTTTAACAGAAATTCTATTGAAAACAGTAATGATTTGTACGAAACGGTGTTTCACGAACTGGCGCATGCAAGTCATTTCAACAAGGTTGGGGCAGGATTCTGGGATAATTACATCAATTATATTGTAAATGAAGGTTCGTATGGTGACGGTAATGGAAAAGATGCTAATTTGGTTGCCCTATCTGAAACATGGGGCTTTCATATTGGATGGTATTTAAGCCGTGCAAAATATCCATCAAACCCTATTGTTACTCTTACTGAAGAAGAGAACTTTGTTCCCGATAAAAAGGGAGGAATAGATGTTGGATGGGTTTGGGATTCTTTAACATTCAGTTACCAAAGAACGGGTTGGATACCAAGAGGTTTAATACATGATCTTATAGATACAGAAGTTGATAATGTGAGGGATACATTTTATGATAAAGCAGGTACTTTTACTCATCAAGAAATTTTCAATGCTTTAGACAAAGATGTCCGTTCTCCTCAGCAATTTAGAGACAGACTAATGTCTGAAACTTCTAATAGAGACCGGACTGATGTAATTTCCTTATTTGAAGCTTACTATTTTAACTAAGAAGTATTAATAAAATATGATTATGAAAGTACAATATTTTATTTTAATGGTTCTATTTATCACCGCATGTGACCCCATGCAAACTGTTATATTTAAGGTTAAAAATCAGACACAATATAACGCTGAAATGACTTTATATTCAAATGGAGCAGCAAATAAGAGTTTCCAGATTGAAAAATCTACAAGTGTGGTGATTTTTCAAGATTCTGGATTATCTCCTGAATCTTTTCAGGTTAATGATTTCGATTCCATTAAATTTAGTTTTGAGAATAATAAATTTTTAACATTTGTAAAAGATACTGTAAATTTTAAAAATAATATTTATTATGGAGATAATTGGGTTGTTGATAATGATAAAAGACACACTCAAATATTTACATATACTATTGATAATGATATGATTGAGTAGTATATATTACATACAACCAAGAGAGAGGTAATGCTTCAAATGATATAGTTTCAATCTTTTTTATTGGCATTATGCGATATAGAGGATGGATCCCCGCGGGTATTTTTCATGATTTAATTGATAATACGGCTGATGTTGTTCGCACAGAATATACTGAAGATAAGATACGCAAAGATTATATTGACTATGCAGGTACATTTACCAATCAGGAATTTTTTAAATGCATGGAAAAAGATGTTCGGTCACCGCAGCAATTTAGAGATAGACTAATGGTAAAAACATCTAACAGAGATCAATCAGATGTAAATAGTTTATTTGAAGCGTATTATTTTAACTAATTTTGTGATTATGAAAAATATAATTATTGTTTTTATAAGCATAGTAATCTTATCATGTGATCCAAGCTATATTACTACCTTTTATTTAAGAAATAATACAAATGATAGTTTAAAAGTAGAGTTCTTTAGAAATGACTCAGCTGATAATGAAAAAACGATTCCTTCTTTTTCATCTATTACCATATTACACGTTTCTGAAGGTATTTCTGGTTCTCCGGCAAAAATTTCATTTGAATCAGATGATTCAATTCGGGTTACTAAAAGAGATAGGTTTATTATGTTTTATCGAGATAGTACCTCAAAATCTGAAATTTACAATATGGAAAACTGGGTTGAGAAAAAGGTTGTGAAACATAATTATAAATACACCTATACTTTTAATGAGGAGGATTTTAATTAGGGCAAGAATCAACTCGTAGCTCGCAGCTCGTAGCTCGCAGCTTTTTTTCATCCAAGCGCAACATCAAGCAGCATCATGGTTGCAAAACCAATCATTGCGCCAATGGTTGAAAAATCGGTTTCATTGCCGGTCTGCGATTCAGGTATTAATTCTTCGACAACCACAAAAATCATAGCACCTGCAGCAAACGACAAGGCATAAGGAAGCAGGGGAACTATAACCGAAACAAGATAAGCACCGGTGAGGCCTGCAATGGGCTCTACTATTCCTGAAAGCTGCCCGTAGTTAAATGCTCTCAGTCTTGATGCCCCTTCTCGCCTTAACGGAATGGATACTGCAGCCCCTTCAGGGAAATTCTGAAGGCCTATACCTATGGCCAGGGCAATTGCGCCAGCTAATACTCCTGTGTCAGGATTGTTGGCAAGTGTTCCAAATGCCACACCTACCGCGAAGCCCTCAGGTATATTGTGCAGCGTAATAGCCAGAACAAGCAGCACACTGCGTTGCCATGAAGTTTTAATGCCTTCGGCTTTGTCGGTTGACAATCCCATGTGCAGGTGGGGCAGTACCTTATCAATAACCAGAAGAAAAATACCTCCGGCCAGGAAACCAACAACAGCCGGTATCCATGGAACAGACCCGTTTTTGTCTGCCATTTCAATTGCAGGCTTGAGAAGCGACCAGAAGCTGGCCGCAATCATCACTCCTGCAGCAAAACCCAGCATTGAATTCAGTACCTTTTTATTGAGCGATTTAAAGAAAAAAACCATGGACGATCCCAGGGCTGTGAGACCCCATGTAAACAATGTGGCAGCAAGGGCCAGTAAAACAGGGTTGTACTCAAGCAAAAAATCAAGGTTCATATCTGTTTCATCTTAGGTTTATTTTATTAAGCTGCGAGCTGCGAGCTGCGAGCTGCGAGTATTATAAATAATTACTTTTATAAACGTTTAAAATGTCACTTACATCATTCTTGCGGTTCATAGCTTGTAGCTTGAAATTCGTTGTTTTTAATTTCATAAT
>JAJUGM010000083.1 GCA_029268165.1 Bacteroidota bacterium | reverse complement strand
TAATAATAAAATAAAAACAATGAAAAGACAAGCATATGGTTTTAGGGACATGGAATTTTTTAAATTAAAAATTTATAGTCTCCATGAGAAAAACTACGCATTAGTCGGATGAACCAAAATTTCTAATGGTATGCGATTAAGAAAACTCAACTTTTCCGGTTTGCTGGCGCTGCAGCAGAAAAGTGATTTTTCTAAATCGGGATTATTCATTGGTTCGCTCTTTCTGAGAGCTCCTGTACATGGGTTTAATCCCCTGCATGATTATCAAAAATAGGGGAATTATTTGCGAATGGGTTACAATTCGTCCTCATCATCAGCGCAGAATGTTACTTTAAGTAACATGGGATTATTTATAGCAGCGCCGTAATTAGGATCAGCCGGTCTTCCGGCAGTGGTAATCTGCCAGATTTTAACATCGGGGTACCGGATGGAAAGTAAGGCCGATATGAGCGAGAATGATTTTGGTCCCTGGGGTACAATAACTACTTCGTGGTTTAACCTTAGATCCAGACATTTGGAAGTGAGCACTGAATTAATTAATTCGGGTTGAAGCACCTCATAACGGACAATATTTGCCGGATCAATCATATCCAGTATTTTTTTATTGTTTTCAAAGACCGAACTGGTATATTCTGTGTCAAGGCTGTTTTCAGGAATAAATGCAACAATCTGGGCAGGATGAATTTTGTTGATTAGTTCTATTGTAATGTCACATGAGTTGTCCATTCCTACAATCAGGGCAGGGGGTTTGCTTTTTTTCAGCTGGTCTTTAGGAACCATCATTGGTCCCAAGTATTTTATCACTGTTTTCTGGGCATCGAGGCTGAATTTTTTGGGTGTATAGGCAAAGAATACCGTTACAATACCAGCTTTAAAATCGTTACGGTTTATACTATCGAGAATGGCTGTAAACCATAAACGTGGCATACATGAATAATCAACGAGCAGATTTATATGTTCAGCCTTTGGTTCGTCACAAATCTTGCGGATTAACCTGTCAACATCATCAGGCTTATCAGGCGATGCTTTATAGATATCAAATCCGAGGTTAGCAAAAATTGATTCGTTTGCTTGCCTTAACTTGGGAAAATCCTCTTCGGAAATGGAAAGTAATAATTTTCTGGCATGCGGTGCGGGATTCATGCTTGCAAGGTAGGTCGATCGGGTCTGATAACCCGAGGCAGCTATGAAAAAATCAATACTCTCATACCGCAATTCCTCAAACTTAACCGCACATATCTGAGCGAGTTCCATTTAATTGGTTATTTGACAGGGTTAATAACTACTAACTCACTACTTTGCATTACGCATTGCGGTATCGGATTGTTATGTTTTTTTGACAAGCAGTTTTTTTGTATTTATAAAGAGTCAAAATTTGTTGATTAAAAACCTAATAATATTTATTTAATCATAATTTTTTCGTAATGACTGATATTAGTACCTCTGATTTGTAGAATATATAGTCCTTCTTTTAAAGTACTTATGTCGATCTGGTATATATCTTCTGAGGTTTCAAATAATTTTGAAAAAACACATTTCCCACCAATATCATAAATATCAACCATAAAGCAAGAATTATCAGTATTTTCAATTTTTATATGTAGCAATCTGCTGCATGGGTTAGGAAATAATGTTATTTTATAATGACTTTGAGTTAAGGCAGGAACAATATTAGGCCCGTTCTGGGCATAAATGTATTCTTCTCCCACCAGGTAATCAAGATTCATAATTAATTCACCTCCGCTTACAGTAACATCATGATACGATTCTTGCGGCAGACCGGTTATATCAACCTCCACTGTATATTCACCATCAGGTATGTTGTAAAACGCAAAATCGCCGTTATCATCGGTAGTGGTATATGCAACAACACTACCTGATGATTTGGCTCTTCCCCGCAGTATTACATCAGCTTTTTTTATTGGCTTGGCCATAATTTCACTGGTGGATTTGAAAACACTTGTTGTGTCAGCTTCGAAGATCATTCCTCCCATGGTTGCGCTGCCATTTTCCTGAGGCACTTCTCTCAGACGGATATCAATTCCGTTAAGGGGGTCAGATGATTCAATCAGAATGATGGAAGCCTCCTGCCAGTTTGCTCCGCTGGGATAGTATGTGGGAACAGCCAAAGGGTTTGAAATTTTTCTGGGATAAGCATATACAATATAACGTCCGAACGGAATGTTGGTTAATGTATAAGTTCCATCTGCATGAATTAAGGTAGAATCAGAAACAGGGGACCGCTGAAAACGGGTGTATCCATACAGCTTAATCATGCCTCCATCCATAGGCGTTCCGTTTTGATTCAACACTTTGCCTGAAATATTTGTATAATAGGATAATTTTGAAAAAAATAAACCATTAGTTTCAGGACTTGAAACAATAAGATTTCCCAATATGTTATTGTTTCCTGAAAAATTCCCCTGCATGTAAATATTACCAAATAAATCCGATATAATATGCTGGCTGTTTAAATTGCCCTCAGGCGAATTAAAATTAGGCTTTACAAACCTTACGATACCGAGGGAGTTGATTTTTACAATATAGAAACCACCATATCCAGATGCGTCAGATACTGTATTTGTATCAAATGTCACAGTCGCCGTGGAAACAGGGCATAAAATATAAGTGGATCCCAGACGATCAAAAGTAACCGACTTCATCCAGTCATCGCCAATACTGTTACCTGTCTGCACCCACTGAATAATGCCTTCACTGTTCATTCTGAATATTAATAAATCCCGTGTTCCTTCATTGGCATTGGGACGGATAAAAGCATTGCTTAAAACTGTCTGGCCCATATATGGAGTAACAATCGTAAGATTTCCGGCTAAATCGGCGTTTAAAGCACAATTTTTACCTGAAATTTCAGGAATATAAATTTTAAGATCAATACCTTCTTTCCATGACGGAATTCCCTGTTCATTAAATTTGGCAATAAACAGATCAAAATGCACGGATGAATTCAGAATGAAGGCAGTGTCCATAAATAAAGTCGGACTGTTAAATAAACCGGTAACATAAACATTACCTGATAAGTCAGTGGCAATACCGTCAATTAATTCTGTCTGAGTGCCTGTGAAAGCTCTGGCCCAAAGAAAGTTACCATCATAATCCATTTTGGCAATATATGAGGACCAGCTTGTATCGCCTTCAAGTGTGTCATTATTAAAATAATAATCACGGTCGCCGACATAATTTCCGCCTAATATAATGCCACTCGTGGTTAGTCTGATAAATTTACTGTAAATACTGGTCATTCCGGCCACACTTTCATAATCACATGTTTTAAGCCAGTCAAGCATTCCCAACATATTGAACCTCGCTGCAAA
This sequence comes from Bacteroidota bacterium, assembly GCA_029268165.1. Lineage (GTDB taxonomy): Bacteria > Bacteroidota > Bacteroidia > Bacteroidales > UBA10428 > UBA5072. The sequence goes on along the minus strand of JAJUGM010000083.1, from coordinate 7,109 downwards.
CAGTAGGGTATTCATACTATTACCGGCAACAAATTCTTTGCCTGTTTTTAAAGAGTCGCCTGCAAAACTACCAGTACAATAAACATTCCCTGGATTATCCATAGCTATATCAGTACCTTCAAGATAGGCCGTTTCAGTACTTATTGCCTCAAGCAGCCTATACCAGAGAATTCTGCCAAGCCTGTTAAACTTAATTATTAACAGTTTATCAAAATTATTTTTAAGAGGAACAGTCAGTTTACCAAATTTTAATTCAGTAACATTCTGAAGATATAATAGTACTGCAATGTCGCCGGAATTGTTCACAGCAACTTTAATCGGAATAACGGATGAACTGCTATTGGTTCCAAATACACTTTGTGCCCATAATAATTTACCGGTTGATGAATATTTTACAATGTACATACTGGCCGCTTCTGCTGCTGCCGATCCGGGAATCCAGGTGCTTCCGAGATTCATGGTATTACCGTTGAATTTTCCTACGTTAATGATGTTTCCAAGCGTATCAATATCAGATGATACCAATGTGGCTTCACTTGTAGTACTTACCCATTTATATCCGGGTTCCTGAGAAAAACTAAGGATGCTGATTGAAAAAAATATTCCCGCCAGTGAAAAGGTTAATATTTTGGTCTTCATGGCTTAAAGTATTAGACGTATTGATAATATATTTTTACGAAAAAATAAGGCTAAAAGTTATATTTTAATAGCGAAATCCTAAAACAAGTATATCATCAATTTGTGCGTTATCTCCTTTCCAGTTATAAAAAGCCTGTTCAAGAATTTCTTTCTGTTCTGTCATAGGTTTCAAATGATGTTCAAAGAGTAAATCCCTGAAATTGCATGATTTAAATTTTTTATTTTCAGGGCCTCCGAACTGGTCAGCATATCCATCAGAAAACATATAAATGATATCTCCTTTTTCCAGAATAAAATCGTTGTTGGTAAAAGGCTTTTCATTTGCAATATGAATACCAATGGGCATTTTGTCTGCCTTGAATACTATCATTTCACCGTTTTTTACAAGCAGCAGCGGGTTATATGCACCGGCATACTGGGCTTTTCCGCTGGTTTTATCGATTATGCATAAGGCAAGGTCCATGCCGTCTTTTGCTTCATCTTTTTTACCGGTTTGCGACAAGGTTTTTTTAACATTATCTCTTAATTCATTGAGGATATCAGCAGCTGTATAGTTCTTTGATGATGAAGTTATTTCGTTAAGTAACGATACACCCAGCATGCTCATAAAGGCTCCGGGCACGCCATGCCCTGTGCAGTCAGCTGCAACTATAATCGTCTTACTGTCTTTTGAGGTAACCCAGTAAAAGTCGCCACTTACAATATCCCTTGGTTTGAATAAAATGAAATAATCTTCAAGGTAATTTCTGATATAATCCTGGTCAGGCAGTACAGCCGATTGGATACGCTGAGCATACATAATGCTGTCGGTAATTTCACGGTTTATTTCAGCTATCTGGTCACGCTGGCGTTGAATCTCACGAGTTCTTTCCTTAACTTTCTCTTCTAGCACCTTTTTATCGTGCTGCAGCTTGCGAACCCTTATTCTAACAATAACATAAATTAAAAAAATACCAAACGCTATTAAAAGAGCAATAAACCATGCGGTTTTCCAGAAAGGTGGTTTGATAATAAAAGTAAAAGTCACTGGTTCTGACCAGACGCCATCGCAATTAGCTGCAATAACTTTAAAATTATATACTCCATGCGGGATTTTCTGATAAGGGTGGGTGGTTGTAACAGTGGTTATTTCCGACCATTTATCGTCATATCCTTCAAGCATGTAACGGTATCTGTTTTTGGCCGTATTGGCATAATGCAGCCCAATGTATTCAAAAACCAGGTTATTTTTATTGTAAGGTAAGATGAGTCTGGTGGGCAGGCCGGTCAGCGTATCGGCATTTGAGGCATACTGATATATGTTAGTGCTGTCATTATAAAACTTAACGCTTGTAATATACAGGCTGGGAGGCTTAAGCTGAGGCATATCAAAATCCGGATTATATTTAACAATTCCTGATACAGTGCCTATCCACACATTGTTTTCAGCATCAACCGTCACAGCTTTCATGTATGTTTCAAGCGGGGCAAAGCCATCGATACCCGTATAGGTTTTAATTTTATTATCTTGCATAGTTAGCCTGCTCAGTCCTTTATCATGGCCTATCCAGATATTACCCGCATGGTCGCCTGTTACAAACATAATTGTGTTTGAGAGTAAACCTTCGGATATCGTTAAAGCTGAATAATCATAATTTCCATCCGGCTTCAGGGCGATTTTGTTCAATCCGTTATCAGTTGCTATCCATGCAATACCTGATGGGTCAATATAAATGTCATTACAACTGTTATTTGAGAGGCCGTTAGAGGTATTAATAAACAGACTATATTCTCCAATAATATATACGCCTTCAGATGTGCATATCCAAAGGTTGTTCTTTTTATCAGTTTTTATTGCTCTGATATCTTTATTGTTCAAATGTTTGTATTCCTCAGGAGCATAATATTTACCGCCTGAAAATTCATAAAGGCCATCATCTCCGGCCAGTATGAGTTTATTAAGCATGCCGGCAGCGATGTCATTAATCGCATAGGTATTTCCCCGCTCTTGCCAAAAAGGATGTATAAATGTGCGAAAACGATTCCCTTCAAAACGTGTAATACCCAGATAAGTTCCCAACCAGATTGTATTGTCATTATCAGCTGTTATTCTGAAAGTGGTAAGCGTGTTTGCTGTTAATCCGTGTTTTTCATCAAATGTTTTTACTTTCCCTTCCGGGGTGATAAGAAACGGGCCTTTGTAACTTCCACCCCAAATATTTCCTTCCTTATCTGAAAATGTACACAAAATATCATTTCCGGGAAGACCAAAATCAGTATCAAAAATCTCAAATGGTTTTTTACCGAGTTTTGAAATTCCGCTGACACTGCAGATCCAGATAATTCCGTCTCTGTCAACAGTAATTTTATTGACAATATTATCTGACAGGCCGTTTGCTGTGGTTATTTTTCTGATATTTTTCTGACTTATAATAAAAATCCCTTCCTTCATTGACCGTGCCCATATTCTTTTGTAACCGTCCTCTGTCATTCCTGTTATGGTGGCATATTGTAGATCCTGATTTTGGGCAACAATAAAATGGTTATTTTCATAAAATACTATTCCTCCGTTTTTTAATCCGGCCCATATTTTCCCATCAGAACTCTCCAGAAGGCATATCACATTTTTCTGTGGCAGGCCGTCTTTTAATCCATACTGAATAAGTGATTTTCCGTCATATTTAAAAATACCATTATCCCATGCGGCTATCCATATATTGCCATATTTGTCCTGAATTATGTCGGGTATTGGAATGTTGGGCAGCATGGTTTTTATTTTGTAGCCACTCTGGTTATTTCGGGAAAACACCGTCAGGCCATTGATGGTTCCCAGATATATGTTGTTCAAATTATCAATAAGATGGCAATAGATAGTATTGTGAGTCAGGCCACTTGATTCAGTGTATGATATTATGGTGTCATCCGATACCCTTGAGATACCCTTTTGCTGTGAGATGCACCAGATGAAACCTTCCCTGTCTTCAAACAATTCAAGGATAAAGTCGTCACACAGGCCGAGATTTTTGTTTTTGTAAGACCATTTTCCTTTATCAAACATTGCTATGCCACCTCCTAAAGTTCCTGCCCAAATCCTTCCCTTGCTGTCTTCCAGAATGCTTTCAATTTCATTAACGGGCAAACCATCAGCAATTCCATAATTATTGAAAACATAGCCATCAAACCGGCTGATACCCACCTGGGTGGCAAACCACATGTACCCCTTTTTATCCTGGATTATATCATTGATTACATTGGAAGGTAATCCACTGCGAATATCATAATTATCAAACGGCAATATCTGGGCATTGAACCTGTTTTCAAACAACAGTATAATTATAATTTCTACTAAACAGTATTTTATCCATGACTTATGCTTCACAATAAGTTCTGTTTATAAAACACAGACATAAATCTATTAATTGTCAAAGAAAATAACAAAATACTCATTAAAAATCTTTTAACAATCCAATGCAAAAGAAGAATCAATAAAGTAAAATATTATGTAAATATTAAGGAGGAAATAATCTGAAAGGTCTGTAAAAAATTACGCACCAGCAGGGCTTAGGTTACTGAGGTCAGATAGTAAAAAGATCAACGGCCGGCCATTCTTTTACTTTTTGCATACACTGATAAATAGCCCTGGAAAGTTCATTATGGATACTCGACCTTTTGTCGGGGGTGGTATTCAGCAGGATAACCCAGTTAAGTTCATTGTTAAATCTCATTACCAGCGCTGCTGTTCCAGCAAGAGTGCCTGTTCTCCACCAGGTTCCTTTGCCATCGCTGCCGCGCCAGCCTATAAGATGGTTGTTTTTTCCGTATGCACGTGTCATGAGTTTGATAGAGTGGCGGGAAAGAATGTCAGGATAAGCCGAGAACCCATCAACAGCAGCAATAAATTTAGCCAGTTCAGGCGCTGAGGCAATCCAGCCTCCTGCAGGCCCCAGTAATTCGATGTTATTACCCCCGTATTGCAGAGGTACCCTGGCGCCGCTTCCATCGTAAGCCGGATATAACTGAAGTTTTTCATTGATATAGTAAATGACTTCATCGGGCGGCATTTCTTCAGGAAAGCTTTTTCCTAACTGCAAATTGTTTATTCCAAGTGGCTGAAAAACTGCAAATTTTACATAATTTTCATAAGGCATTCCCGATGCCTTTTCGATAATTTTACCCAGAATACAATATCCCGTATTTGAATAACTGTATTGCCTTCCGGGAACAAAATCGAGCTTCTGGCTTAACACATATTGAATGAGTTCGTCTGTACCTGCTGGCTTTGATAATTTCAGTTTTTTTGCTATGACCAGCGGACCAAAAACCGGATCATTTTTTTTGTGGTTCCATCCTGCTGTATGAGTCAGCAAATGCATTATAGTAATGTTCTCAACCCTTGTATCAGCATAATTCAGAAAAACGGAATCATTTAACCAGCCATTCAGTCCAAATACTTTATCCTCCAGATTAAGTCTGCCGCTCTCAGCCAGCTTCATAACAGCCGTGGCAGTTATTAGTTTTGAAACGCTGGCAATACGAAACAAATTGGAAGGAATAGTCTCAATGCTATCCATGTAGTTCGCATATCCGAAACCTCTGGCATAAACCAGCTGGCCTTTTCGGGTGACGGCAACAGATGCGCCTTTGATGTGATGTTTTTTCAGAAAAACTTTAATTATGCTGTCTATTGCAACTGTTCCCGGATATGTTGAAAATGTATTATTAAGCCTGTGGGCAAATGAAATGCTGTTCTGCAAAGGAATATTTGTGACATGATCTCTTTTAAACGGAAAAGTTGAAGTAATCTCTCCAAGAAAAAAAACAATAGTAAGTACAATGACGAAAATAATTTTAAAAGGAGAAAAAAATCGCATTTTTACCGGATAAATTTAAAATATTAAAAGGTGTGCAAAAATAACTTAAATAATACACTTGTTAAAATGCATTATAATGAGGTATTATTCATTTAGTTTATAAATAATTCATAATCAATAGATAATATTATAATTGGCCTGATTAATGATTATAATTAATTTATTCGTTTATTAAAAAAAAAGGATAATTGATAAACAAAATTCTCATTTTTAGCCTGAAATTTTATTTATTTATCAAAAAAGGAATCAGGGTGGGTTAAGTCATCATTCATCAGTTATCAGACATCATCCCATCCGGCATACGTTATCAGTCAGATGGTGTCCGGGAATTTTCCTATTCAAGTAATGCAAAGTTATCATGCATGTGTTTCAAAAAGCCCACCAGGTCATTTTTCCGATCTGAATCCATCCATTGCATGGCTTCTTTGGGATGTTCATTCATAGCACCTGTCACAAGGTATGGAATATGATAACCCCAGTCAATTTCTTTCTGCAGGGGAAGGATATAGTCCTGAATAGCCTGAAACAATGGAAGTAGCCTGTATTTTGGATTTTTCAGAAAAGCAATCAGTATTTCAATCGGGCAATTACCAGCGCCTCTTCCTAAACCTAAAAGAGTGGCATCGAGCATATTACAACCATGAATAATTGCCGTTACCGTATTGGAAAATGCCAGTTGCATATTATTATGAGTATGAATGCCAATAGTTTTGCCTTTCAGTTTTTCGGCATATTTTTTGGCCAGCAGTTCAATCTGCTCGCAATAAAGGCTTCCGAAGCTATCAACCAGATAAAATATTGGCACTCTCGATTTGGCAACATCCATAAGTGCTTCATCAAGGTCACGCTCGTTTACCTTTGATACGGCCATCAGGTTGATGGTTGTTTCATAACCCTTGTCAATGCAATGCTCGGCCATGTAAATAGCTTTATCCATCTGATGTACATAAGCGGCTACCCTTATCATATCAATAATGCTGTCTTTTTTTGGCGGGATATTTTCAAGTTCAACACGGCCAATATCCACCATAACTGATAATTTCGTGCCTGTTTTATTGTTCCCTACTATTCGCCTTACATCTTTCTCATCACAGAATTTCCATGGCCCGTTTTCTGCCCTTGAATATGATTTTTCACTGCTTTTATAGCCAATTTCCATATAATCAATCCCTGCTTCAACGCAAGCCTGATATACTGCCTTGACAAAATCATCACTGAACTGCCAGTTGTTCATTAATCCGCCGTCGCGTATGGTGCAGTCAACTACTTTAATTTCCTTTCTGTACATAATCCGGTTTATTTATTTTTTAATAATGCAAGTTGTTCTTTTATAAAATAATCCATTAGAATCTTATACATTGTTTCAATCACATCAGGGTTTAAATGATGTTTTTCGGCCAGCTCCCTTCTTTTATTTATTACTGCATTATATCTTTCTTTTGCAAAAACATCCTCCGCTGTATTTTTATACTTTATTATTTCTTTTATATATCCATGTCTTCTGGCAATCAATTCAATAATTTCTTTGTCAATGATATCAATTGCTGAGCGGACTTCTTCAATATTTCTGCATTCGTGAGGTAATTTCATAATGATAGAATTTCAACTGTATATTTTTAC
>JAJUGM010000082.1 GCA_029268165.1 Bacteroidota bacterium | reverse complement strand
AGTGTAAATGAATAAGCACTTTGGTTGTCAGATGTAAGTTTTATTAATTTATTCGGATTTTTTTCGGCTATCTTCAGTCCGATTTGGCCCATACCTGCAATACCCAGACTTAAGCTATCTCTGTTAAAATCCCATGAGCTTAGATTAGCTTTGGGCACCAATGATTCAAGGTTTCTTAAATCCGTCAGGAAATTAAATATTTTTTCTTCGTTTTCAGGAATAGTGGAAATATGACTTTCTATTTTCATCAGTTTATAAGTAATGGCGTCTACAATAATTTATCAGGACTCCACGTATCTGGATTTTGTCTCCATTTTAGTAAAACAGCATGGTTCTCCCGGCTGATATAACCTGTTTCGATGGCAATGCTGATCAGGGTATTGTAATTGCTAAGTGTTGTGAGCGGGCAATTGGCTTTGCTAAAATTTTCCTCAGCCAGACTAAAACCGTATGTAAAAATTGCAAGCATACCAAGTACTTCACACCTCTGTTGTCTGAGAGCATCGACAGCTTTGAGGCTGCTGCTTCCGGTAGAGATAAGGTCTTCGATGACAATTACACGCTGGCCGGGTCTGAGATCACCTTCAATCTGATTTCCCATACCATGTTTCTTGGGTTCCGGCCTGACATAAGCGAAGGGAAGATCAAGGGCATCGGCCACCATAGCTCCATGTGCTATGGCGCCTGTTGCTACCCCTGCAATAACTTCTGTTGATAAATATTTTTCTTTAATAAGCCCGATAAAAGTATATTTGATTAAATTACGAATGTGAGGATAAGATAATGTTTTTCTATTATCACAGTATATTGGTGATTTCCAGCCTGATGCCCATAGAAAGGGCTTTTCAGGACTTAATTTTATGGCACCGCATTCAAGCAGAAGGCGGGCAATCTTTTTCTCATTGTTTTCCATTTTACAAATGTATAAAGTTTTTTTCAACGACAGGAAAATCTTTTTAACTGATGACTTTATCAGGACATTTCAGTTAAGAAACGGTCTCTTTTATAAATTTCAGGATACTGAAGAATTAAAAGATTTATTGGAATTTTATCGTCTTCTTAATAAAATAGACCACCTTTATATATTTCACCCCGACCTAGATGAATTGCGTGATGCATTTAGTTCATGTTTTAAAAACATACTTGCGGCCGGTGGACTTATCCGGAATAAAAGCGGACAATATCTGTTTATCCGTCGTCGTAGCAAATGGGATTTGCCAAAAGGAAAACTTGACAAAGGTGAATCATTTGAACAGGCTGCTCTGAGGGAGGTTGGTGAAGAATGTGGCATTGGGAGCCTGATGATTTTATACCGACTGATGTCAACCTACCATTCTTATCTGTTGGATAATGAACCTGTATTAAAAAAAACCCTCTGGTTTGAAATGCTTTATTCGGGCAATAAGGAAGGTGTTCCTCAGAAAGCTGAAGATATTACAGAGATCCGCTGGTTTAATCCGGAAGATTTATCGGTTGTAATTAACGATACTTATCCTTCTATACTGGATGTGCTGAAATATGCAAAGCTCATTGATATGTAATTATAGATCACCTCTTCCACGCATAGCCTCAAACAGTTTGGTTTCAAAATTTTCAGACGGTGATGCTGCAGGAGAATAAATGAGTTTTCCATCGGGCCCAATCAGAAAATAAGTTGGGTAAGCCCTGATATCATATTCCTTTATAATTTCAGGTTGGTGTCCATAATACAAAAAAATCCAGTTGTAATCATTCTTTCGCTTAAATTCATTGAAAGTACTCTCGTGCGGGTCAGTTGATATGGTTACTATAGTCAGATATTTATTATGCTTCTGGTGTAGCCGGTTTAGCAGTTCAAATTCGTTTATGCAGGTATAGCTATAACTGGTGCAAAAATTTAGATATACATACCTGCCACGGAAATCAGTAAGTTTAACCAAATTACTATCTGCGTCGTAAAGTTCGAAACAGGGAGGTTCATATCCTGCCTGAAGACGGGTGATTTTATCTTTTATTTGCAGCCCGATTTCTTTGTGTATAGAAATCTTTGTTGAATATATCAGGGAATCTAATATTTTTAATAAGCCACTGCGCGAAAATTCACTGCCATAATATTCATCATATAATGATTTCAGAATTACCAGTTCACGCAGTGTATCGCCTTTGAGGTTATTATCGGCTGATAAGGTTTGTAATAACCCTGAATAACTGCCCCTTTGGTTAATATCGTCATAAATTTTCCTGCCGCTCTCTGTTCGTGCGAAAAAAACAAAATATTTGCTAAAGACCTGATTGAACAAATTCATATAAGCCGGATGATGATATAAAACCGGTTTATCGGAGAAATATTCCTGAGAAATGCTTTTTGATTTTTGCTGGTATGCCAGAAGTTTTAATTCTCCGTATGAGTAAAACCGATAAGTATTAAAATATTCGTTATTGCTGTTAGAGAAGTGCTTTTCAATGGCTTCAATATCTGTATTTATTCTGCCTTCCTGTGGTTTGGTATATACGTTCATTACATGTTTGTCATAATAAGGATTATAGGCATCTTTAAACATCATGATAAGGGTATTGAGTTCGTCTTCAGCAAAGTTTTCAATTGCAAGATGCACCTCAACGGGCTGAAAGTAAGGATTAAGGATTTCTTCAGGTGATTTTTCAGCCTTCTGAGGTAAAATAATCCGGTATTGTTTGTGTGGCTCAATCCAGATATACACTTTATAAATCCCAAGGTATGCAAAAACCTGAATCGTTTCATCCGTCTGAATCTCAAGGGAGAAAATACCTGCAGTGTCAACCAGGCAATGGCCGGCCGGTTTTTCCGTCATCGAAATGTAATCAGTAATCCTGTAAAAGGTAAGTTGATCTCCGGCATATGATGGTGCATTTCCTGAAAGTACAACAGGCTGGGCGCTGTTTTTCAGTAAAATAAAAATACTGAAAGCGGCCATCATCAAGAGCTTGTTTTGTTTCATATTTCTTTGTTTATTTACATGAAACGGAAATTTCTGATTTACATTTTTTAAGCTATGATTTTATATTATAATTTGATGGCAGAAATTGGCTTGCGTCTCCTCCCTGTTTAATTATTTCTCTGATAATAGTGGAATTTATCGGAGTATGCTGAGGCAGGGTAAGCAAAAAGACCGTTTCGATTTCGGGATACATGGATTTATTAATCTGGGCAATGGCTCTCTCATATTCAAAATCAGCAGCAGTGCGTAAGCCTCTGAGAATAAACTTAGCTCCGACAGTTTTACAGTAATCAACAGTAAGGCCTTTATAACTATGAACTTCCACTTTCCCGGTATCAGCAAATACTCTTTTAATCCATTCGATGCGTTTATCAAGCGGGAAATAGGCCGATTTGGTAGTGTTGAAGCCTATTGCTATGATAATTTTATCAAAAATTTTCAGTGCCCTGCGTACTACCGATTCATGGCCTACAGTAAACGGGTCAAATGAACCGGGGAAAAGGGCTATCTTTGGTGTTTCGTTTGCCATATTTTTCTTATTAAGATTTTAAAAATAAGCTATTATTTCAAAAAGGGCAGTAAGACTGGTTTTAACCGGCACTCCTGTAGTTATAAGTTTTTCATAGGGCTGGTGACCTCCGGAAACCAGTATGCATTTGCACCCTAATGATTGAGCCACATCATAATCATGTATGGTATCGCCTATAAAAACAATTTTGTTGTGTGAAACAGATGATTTATTAATCAACTCTTTTGCAATATCAAGTTTTCCGTTGCCATAAAAATTGTCTGCCCCGGCAATCTGATCAAAAAAATGGAGGATATTATGTTTTTGCAGTGCTTTTTCAAGAGTATGTTGTTCCAATGCCGAAAGGACCACCTGTTTTAATCCGATATTTTTAAAATGGCAGAGCATTTCGATGGCCTTTTCATGGAGGGAAGAGAATGGTTCCATGCTTAAAAAATGATTGATATATTCAACCGATAAGGCGTCAAAATTTTCTGATTTTACATCAAAACCCAGATCGGCATAAAAATGAATAACGGGAAATCTGAAGAACTGCAGATACTGGCTTTTATTGATTCTTCTCTTACCTCTTTTTTCAAGCATCCGATTAATTGATTCAACACAAATGTCAACATCATTTAGAAGAGTTCCGTTCCAGTCCCATACAATCATTTCAGGTTTATCCACTGACGCCGGCATAAAAAATAAATACTGATTTACATTGAAATTACTTCAATTCCGCCGAACACGACGTTCAATTCGATGTAAAAATGAGGCGCATCGGTTTTAAAAGAATCGGTATTATAATTTATGCTTCCAAAGGCAACGGTATTCCCGTCAGGCATACGCGAGCCTCCAAATACTGCTTCCGATTTTATTTTCACAGGGGTATTTTTATTAATTTTAATAACAGCTGCCCCAAAAACCACATCAATCTTAATTCTGATATTTTCACTCAGAACGGAGTCCATCCCTGTGAAGTCATAAACGGCTTTGCCGAATATTACATTGTATCCGCTCCTGTCTTTAGGCATCTCCTTGTAATTGCGGTCTGAAAATATTGTTTCCCAGTCTTTTTTTGGCCTTTCAGAAAAAAAATTTTTCCCGATCAGAATTTTAATGCCAAATAGTATCACTACAATACCGAGAATAACCCTGAAAAGATTAACATCGAATACCACACGGAAAATGATAGCAATTCCGATAAAAATTAAAACAAGTCCCCAGAAAAAACCTGGCGCCATTTTCATAAATTTTTATTTAATAATTGTGCGAAAAACAATTTTATGCGAAAATTAAAGAATTGTTTTCTAAGAAATGGCAATTTACTCAAAAATCTGCGGTTTGTCAACTTTTTCATCAAGCAGGGCCAGATTAAGCACCTGCAAGATGTTGTCAACATAATGAAAGGTAAGGCCTTTAATGTAAATATCTTTAATTTCGGCAATATCCTTTCGGTTTTCTTCTGAAAGAATAATTTCTTTAATATCAGCCCTTTTTGCAGCAAGAATTTTTTCCTTAATTCCTCCAACGGGTAAAACTTTGCCACGGAGGGTTATTTCACCGGTCATGGCAATACCTTTTTTTACCTTACGCTGAGTGACAGCCGAGGCAATGGAAGTAGCCATGGTTATACCTGCAGACGGCCCGTCTTTGGGAATAGCGCCTTCGGGCACGTGTACATGAACGTTCCAGTTTTCAAACACTGTTGGCTTTATATTAAGCGAGTCACTGTGTGATTTGATATATTCAAGGGCAATAATAGCTGATTCTTTCATCACGTCGCCCAGATTGCCCGTAAGGGTCAGATTACCTTTGCCTTTGCTCAGGCTTGTTTCAACAAACAATATTTCGCCACCGGTTGCCGTCCAAGCCAGTCCTGTTACAACCCCTGCCATGTCGTTGCCCTGATATTTGTCTTTCATATATTTAGGCTGACCAAGAATGGCTGTAATATCTTTCACTGTAAGGTTTGTGTTATATGATTCCTGCAGGGCAACTTTCATTGCAGTAACCCTGCATATCTTGGCTATCTGTTTATCGAGCTCACGGACGCCCGATTCACGCGTATAATTGTCAATAATATATTCAATAACATGTTTTGAAAGCCGCAAATGTTTTTTTGTCAGCCCGTGATTTTTAAGCTCCTTAGGAACAAGGTGGCGTGATGCAATTTCAACTTTTTCCTCGAGTATGTATCCCGGGATGTTGATCAGTTCCATTCTGTCAAGTAGTGCAGGACTTATGGTACTTGTAGTGTTGGCTGTAGCAATAAACAATACCTTTGAAAGGTCGTATTCGAGTTCGAGAAAGTTATCATAAAAAGTGCTGTTTTGTTCTGGGTCAAGCACTTCAAGCAGTGCTGAAGCGGGGTCTCCATGGAAATCCCTTCCCACCTTGTCGATTTCATCAAGCACAAATACCGGATTTGATGATTTGGCTTTTTTAAGGCTTTGAATGATGCGCCCGGGCATAGCACCTATATAGGTTTTACGATGCCCGCGTATTTCTGCTTCATCATGAAGCCCGCCCAGTGACATTCTCACGTATTTACGTTTAAGAGCCTTGGCAACCGATTTGCCTAACGAAGTTTTACCCACGCCCGGAGGGCCTTGCAGGCAAATAATGGGCGATTTCAGATCGCCTTTTAACTTAAGCACTGCCAGGTGTTCAATGATTCTTTCCTTAACCTTTTCGAGGCCGAAATGATCTTTATCGAGTATACGCTGTGCCCTTCGCAAATCAAAATTGTCTTTTGTATATTCATTCCATGGTAATTCAAGCAAGGTCTGAAGGTAATTAATCTGCACCGAGTATTCGCCGGTAGCCGGATTTAAGCGATTAAGCTTATCCACTTCCTTTTCAAAAATTGTATTTATTTCTTTACCCCACTTTTTCTTTTTTGCTTTTGCTTTTAATTCCTCAATCTCCTGCTCAAGCGGGTTTCCTCCCAGTTCATCCTGTATGGTCTTCATCTGCTGATGCAGGAAATATTCACGCTGCTGCTGGTCAATGTCGAGCCTGACCTTATTCTGTATATCATTTTTCAATTCAAGCAGTTGTACCTCACGTGACAGGTATTGTAAAAGCAGTGTAGCTCTTTTCTTCATGTCGTTTGTTTCAAGCAACTGCTGTTTTTCATGCAGCTTTATGTCACTGTTTGAGCTTATGAAATTGATTAAAAAAGATGAACTTTCAATATTTCTTACAGCGAAAGAAGTTTCGGGTGGTATATTGGTTGACAGTTTGATAATTTTCAATGACAAGTCTTTCAGCGATCCTACAATGGCTTCAAATTCAGGGTCTTTAACATTATGTTTTGAATCATCAAGCGGATTAACTTTCGCCATCAGATAGGGTTCTGTTGATAAAACCTCATTAAGCTGAAAGCGCTTTTTACCCTGAATAATCACTGAAGTGGAACCGTCTGGCATTTCAAGAATACGCAGAATACTGGCTATGGTGCCTATTTTGTATAGTTGCTCGGGTAAAGGGTCTTCGAGATTGGGGTCTTTTTGTGTCAGTGTACCAATAATCTTGGTTTTGTGATAATAATCACGAACAAGTCGCATTGACTTGTCCCTTCCAACAGATATGGGAATAATAACTCCGGGGAAAAGGACGGTATTCCTTAATGGTAAAATTGGCAGGCTTTCGGGGATTTGAGTCAGGTTAAGGCTTTCTTCATCCTCTTCTGAAATAAGAGGAATAAAATCAGTATCCTCGTCAATAGGCGTTGCAATAAAAAACTCATTATTCTTCGGCGAAATACTCATATCAGCAAATAAAATATTTTTTGGACAAAATGTCAGTTATCAACAAACATCAATGTGGTCAGAACTATTGTCAATAGTTATGCCATTTTTAATAAAAATAAGTATGAAGTTTAAAGCAAAACATGGGTTTAACTAAAATTTCTGTATTTTCTGGTTATTTCAAATATATGGGTAATAATATTCCTGTCAGTATCACTTAGATTCAAATTCCTTCGTTCCATCACCCGTTCCATTGTTTCAAGGACTTTGGGTAAAGGGAATTCAGAAAATCCCGCAGCTCCACCCCATGAAAATGAAGGAATAAAATTTCGCGGATATCCGGCTCCGAAAATATTGGCGCTGACACCAACCACTGTGCCAGTGTTAAACATGGTATTAATGCCGCATTTTGAATGATCAGCCATCATGAGTCCGCAAAACTGCAATCCGGTATTCTCAAATCTTTCTGAACGATAATTCCATAGTTTTACCGGTGCGTAGTTGTTTTTAAGGTTCGAGGCTTCGGTACCGGCACCAATATTACACCATTCACCAATAACAGAATTTCCAAGAAAGCCGTCATGCGCTTTGTTTGAAAAGCCAAAAAATACAACATTATTAATTTCACCGCCCACTTTCGAAAAAGGCCCAATGGTTGTAGGGCCATATATTTTGGCGCTCATCTTAACCTGTGAATGGTCACATAATGCAAAAGGGCCTCTGATAACTGATCCTTCCATTATTTCAGTTTCTTTTCCGAGATATATCGGGCCGTTAGCGGCATTCAGCGTTACAAACTCAAGTTTTGCCCCCGGCTCAGCAAATACCGCGTCGGTATTAATAATATTATTTGTTCTGCTTATTGCAGCTGATTTTCTGCCGCTTGTAAGTATTTTAAAATCTGAAACCAATTCATCACCGTTATGCCTGAATATGTCCCAAACCGATTTAAGAGCAAAATACTTTGACATTACCTGTTTTTTTGAAGCGCCTTCGAGCTTAGCGTGCATTATTTTATTAATTGCTGATTTATCGAGGCATAAGGCAATATTGCATTCGTTATCAACCAGCTGCTCACCCGGTTTGAGCTGGTTAACTTCTTCAGCCAGTGATGAATTAGGACAAACCGAACCATTGATAAATACATTCAGTTCGCCGGTTTTCATCGGATATTTTTCAGCAAGATAACTCTGTGTGAGGTGTGAACAGGAAATCCCAAGATAATGTTCCCATTTTTCACGTATTGTCAGAATGCCTATCCTGATTTCAGACGCCGGCCTGGTAAAAGTAAAAGGTAACAGGTTATGCCATGTATTGTCGTCAAATAAAATGTAGTTTTTTGTCATTAAAAATTGATAAATGCATTTATGCTGTAAATATAAACAAAAAGCTCCGTCTTATGTTTAAAGGCGGAGCCAAAATGTTAAACCACAAAACAATATTTTACTTTTTCTTTTTATCGTAATGGCTTTTATAACGGTTCATAAATTTATCAACGCGCCCTGCTGTATCAACCAGTTTCATCTTACCGGTATAAAAAGGATGGGAAGTGTTTGATATTTCGAGCTTTACCAGTGGATATTCCTGACCATCTTCCAGCACGACTGTTTCTTTTGTATTAATGGTTGAACGGGTAACAAATGTAAATCCGTTCGACATATCTCTGAAAGCAACCAGCCGATAATTTTCCGGATGTATTCCCTTTTTCATGATTATCTTTATCTTAATTAAAAATGGTTGGCAAAATTATACAATCGTTTTTAAATTACAAAAATTTATTCTTCATTTTTTCTTGTTTTGCTGAATTTCTGGCTCTGGTTGGTAAATCTTATAAAGGTTGCACCTGGGTCAAACAGGTAGCGGTAAGTAATATGTGTTTTTGCTTTTTCAGCTCCAAACTGGCTATACATGCGGTTAACAGTCAGGTTATAATCACCTACCCACGAAAGTTCCAGTTCGGTCATACCCATTTCCCTCATAGCATTGGTAAGTTTGAGGTAAAGCGCAGTAACAACGCCCGTGCGCTGATATTCAGGTATTACACCCGAAAGCAACAGCCTTGCACGTGTTATTGCCCGCTTACGATAGTAAATCAGTCTTAAAATATTAATCAGATTAAGTTTGCCGTTTTTCAACTTCCTCAATACCTGGTTTATATCAGGGAATGCAATCAGAAAACCTACCGGTGCATTGTTATGGTAGGCAAACCATATTGTTTTTTCATTGAGTAAAGGTTTGGCATCCTTGAAGATAGCATAAAAATCTTCGTATTTGAGCGGGGTATAATTTTCCAAAAAATCTGACCATACTTTATTGTACATTTCAACCAGTTGCCTGAGGTATTCTTCAACCTTGTCCATTTCAAGATGGTGAAAAGAGTATTCAGGTTTTTCAAAAAAGTGTTCGGCAAACTTCTGCATCCTTTCAGGGTAAGGTTTGCTAAATACATCATGAAAGCTGTATTGCTCAAAATAGTTCTGGAAGCCGTAATTTTCAAATAATTCCTTATAATAAGGGAAATTATAGGGCATTCCGTAACCCTGCTGCATGAATCCTTCAACAAGTAAACCCCAGTAAACAAAGTTTTCGCCAAAGTTAATAGGGCCATCCATAGCCTCCATTCCATTTGAGCTAAGCCATTCACGGGCTGTTTCAAAAAGAAGGTTGGCTGCCTGCTGGTCATTGATGCATTCAAAAAAACCAATGCCCCCTGTAGGTTGTGGATTATGATATGCTTTCTTTTTATCGTAAAAAGCAGCTATGCGTCCGATCAGCCTGCCCATATCATCTTTAAGAATCCATCTTATGGCATCGCCATGTTTAAAACATGAATTCTTTGCAGGATTAAAAATGTTTTCTATTTCTATATCAAGCGGACATGTCCAGTTTTTATCGTCTTTATAAAGTATTTTCGGCACTTTATGAAATTCCTCACGCGTCCGCTTGTCATTAACAACAATAGGAGTCATAAATGTAACTAATTATTTTTGGAAACATAAAGATAATCTTTTTTCCAAATATCAAAACACTGTCTTTTAACTTGTAAATTGAATTAAGGATTAAAACCCGAAATTTATTTTATTATTTTTTTTAAATCCTGTGAAAGTATATTAAATTTGCCGTCCCAAATGGTGGTTGTAGCTCAGTTGGTTAGAGCGCCAGATTGTGGCTCTGGAAGTCGCCGGTTCGAGTCCGGTCTTCCACCCTGAATTCCCGAAAATAATTCGGGATTTTTT
>JAJUGM010000081.1 GCA_029268165.1 Bacteroidota bacterium | reverse complement strand
GGGCATTGCCCTGAAAATTGCCCAGTGTCCATTCACTTTTTCTTGATGCAATAGAAATTGCACTCGATATGCCATCCAGTTCAACCGACTGGTAGGTTTTTACTGTATTTTTTGTGGCGCCTGTCCACGCATCGGGTGGGGTAGGTTCGGCCTTTCCATAATAAGCCCAGATTCTGTTCTGAGTTTTGGTAATATTTGAAATATTAATTTTCACCTGTCCGTCAGCCCTGTCGTGACGGGTTACGCTATAAATTGTATTATCAATTAATACAGGCTGTATACTTGGCTTAGGTAATTCAGGTGCAACACCAATGTAAAATCTTTTTTTAACAGCACATTTTGCATCATTGAACGATAAGGTTTTATCAACACTTTCCTGAGTGCTCTGAAATATCTGCAGTGTGTAATATCCTGTTCTATTAAATAAATTGATGTCTTCACTAACAGGAATTAATGTAACAACATTACCTGATGTTTTATAAATTTTTAATCTTATTGTATTTGATAAACTGTCTTTAAATGAAGCACTTTCATAATTACCGTAAATTGCCCTGAATTTAAATTCACTGGTGTTATTAATTACGCTGTTATCTATAGGTACATTTATATAAATATAGGGATAGCATGCCTTTCTTGTTATTGTTATTGTACCTGCAGCAGGTAATTGTTTAAAGAAGGTATACAATGGAGAATAGTTTTTACTATATGCTGTTTGGCCTCCTAATGACGATTCTGCAATAAATTTAATGGTTTTCCCATAATAATTATGTAAGCCAAGTGCACTAAAACTTATGTCTTTAAAACTTTCATATTTACCAACATTTACATTTCCGATTAAGTTGTTATTATTATCATAGGCAAGTACCGATATTTCAGCATCTCCTGGATTAGTGGCAGAAAAGTGAAATCTTAACTGGTCAGAATTATTTTTAATACATATATTTGAGCCGGAACAAATATCACTTGAACAACTGAGATATTCGACACTTGTTATGTTGGGTGCATCATAGGTAGTTAAAGTAAATGAAATAGAACCTTTATAATTACATAGACCCACCCATTTATTATCAGCATAAGATATTGTTCCATAGGATTTTGCCCCATTTACATAGAAATTCAAGGCTCTTTCATAGGCAAAATCATATTCACTTGCATTAAAAACCAAGGCAACATTATTATAATTATTCACAACCACATACACTGTTTCTGATGTACGATAATCACCAGCCTTACTCCATAAATAAGTATTATATGAATATGAAATATTATAATAATTTGGATTACTTATATAAATTAATGGTGATACAATTTTTACATCTTTATAGCTTCTGCTTGAACTACAAACACCATCACTCCAATAGGTGGTTGAAATATCGCATTTTGCTATGTATTCCTGCGCAAAGGAACTTTTTGTTAATTCAGACAATATTAAACACAAAAAAAGTACTGTAAGTTTTTTCATATGAATTTTAAATAAATATCCCAGGTTATGTCTGCAAGAAAATCGTTCATACTATTCAAATAGTTCGAATGTATCTTCGTACTTTTTATCATTTGTGTTTAAAATTATCTTATAAGTACCTGCAGCTTTATAAAATAAGATTGATGTATCATTCGAAATGGCTTCTTTAGTAGAGTTTATAATTAATATATGCTGATTACACGGGTTAATACTTTCTAATGATGCGAATGCTCCCTCATGTGTATATTCGAGTTTAACGTAGCCAACGGATATTATCTTTGTAATTACATGAACTTCACTAGGTACAGTATCACTTA
Organism: Bacteroidota bacterium; assembly: GCA_029268165.1. Lineage (GTDB taxonomy): Bacteria > Bacteroidota > Bacteroidia > Bacteroidales > UBA10428 > UBA5072. Next base: position 8,802 of record JAJUGM010000081.1, on the reverse strand, counting down.
ATACTTCAATTTTAAATGTATCTATTTCAAGGTTGCTTTCTAAATGCTTTTCAAATTCGCAAGCCAGACAAAAAGAAAGAGATACAAATATTGTCACTAATGATTTTTGTTTTTTTGTTTTCATAACCTTTAATTTTATATTTATTATTAATACTGAATTTTCACTTCTTCGGAATATCCTGAAACGCTGCCGTCAGCATAAACCAGTTTTAGCCGGTAAGCGTATGTTTCGCCTGTCTTTACGTTATCCTCTTCAAAACGGGTTGCCGTGCCTTCGAGTGTTTTGTACAGAGCATAAGGTTCAATGCCGGTTCGGCGGTATATTTTAATATACTTAATACTTTCTGATGGCAATTGCCATGAAAGTTTTATTATGCCCTTGTCATGGTCAATGTTTTTTTCGATTTTTCTGATTCCGGTTTTAACGCGGTTATTTAAGCCTTTCATTAATACTGACTGAGCTGGCGCTGATAAGTTGCCGGTTTTGTCAGCAGCAACAACCTGATAACAAGCTGCAAGTGACGATGAAGCATCGGTGTCGGTGAATGTGCCCTGCGTGACTCCCTTTTTTAAGGGTATTTCTGATACTTTAGTCCACATGGTGTCGCCCTCATATTTACGGTAAACATCATGGCGGGCTACATCGCCCGAGGTACTGTTAATCCACTGCAGCAGGATGCCTTCACTGGTGGCACGTGTTTCTTTTATTACCGGCGCTGAAGGGGGAATAACGTCTGGTTTCACCACCTCAAGTATGTTTGAAAAGGCCGATTGATTATAGCGCTGGTCAACTGCAATGATTTTATAAAAAACCGAAGCATTCAGGTCTCGTTTGCTGATGGTGTCAATATAAAAAGTATCTGTAACAGGAGTGGGGGTGCGTTGCGAGAACTCATCCCGTCCTGAGGCAGACCGGAAGATGCGGTACCCCAGGAGATCTTCTTCTTTATTGTGTTGCCAGTTAAGCCTGATAATTCCGCCGGTGTCTGCCACAGCTTTCAGACCCAGGGGCCTGGCCGGCGGGATGCTATCGGTTAATTGCACCAGAAAGGGAAATGATTGTTTCTGTGCCAGATTATCACGATAAGCAACCACTTTATAATACGATGTATTTAGTGGTTTTTTGTCGGTATAATTTCTTTCAGAAGGTTTTATGTTTACGGCTATCTCTGTGAATCCGTCTTTATGACTGGTGGAACGGAGGATTTTAAACCCGCTGATGTTTTTTTCCGATTCCTTCGGAAAATCCCAGTTAAGTAAAACACTGCCTTTTAAAACGGTGTATCCTTTAATGTTTGGTACATCCGTTATGGCATCAATGCCTTTGCCTTTAATAACCTGCGACCATAGGCCCCGCTCGCCAAAAGCACTGATGCCTCTTATGCGGTAATGGTACTCAACATTATTTTTTGGCAGTGAGTCATATTTAAATGTATATTCGTTGTATGCATCTGAAACAAGCGGCACATGCGGGTCGGCTGTTACAGGCTCATACTTTTGCCCGCCGTCTGAAGACCGTTCAATCAGATAAGCCGTGTAAATGTTATCATGTACAAAGGCATTCCATTTTAGTATTGCCACCCTGTCGCCAAATTGAGCTGAGACTTCAACAGGTGCCGGCAAAGGCATGTAATCAGAAGCGCCTGTGAAAACAAAAGCCGTGTCGCGATAGGCTTTCAGTGAATCAGGTAACTGAAGAAACACGCGATAAAGATATTTTTCATTTTTAAGGGCAGTATGGTCGGTGAACCATAATCCGCAGGCTCTGGCAACGGCAGGTGACATGTCGGCAGCATAGAGGGCAAAGGCATGGCGCTGCTGCTGTTCATTGGCCTTATCATAAGCCTGCTTTGGCGTAAAACCTTCGCCTGCATAGGTTTCAAAACTTTTTCCGTATAATGCCTGGGCAGCAATGGCCGCATATTTATCAGCCTTTACCATAGGTTCCCATTCACTGAGATTAAGTGGCTTCAGGGGTTGTAAAACCATCACCTTTTTCACAGGAGGATTAACCAGCGTTGTATCGCGAAATATGGTATATCGTTCAATGGAATATCCAAAACGATTGCCCATGTCCCATGTGGCATAGTCTGCAGGTGCCCAGCGCAACATGACAGAGTCGGGCAACGGACGGGCAAGAATATGTATGGTATGACCTGAAGGCATTTGGGTATATGCATCGGAGAAATAAAAGGAAAAACTAAAGGAAAAGAACAAACACAGAAACCAATTCAGCAAGGAATTATTCTTCTGAAGTATTGGTTTTGCGATACTGTTAATATCTTTTGTCTGCTTATTTTTCATATTCGTTTTAATCTATAACTGAAATGACATGCTTTTTCACCTGTTGCGGTGTTGTTTTGCCTGGCAATGTATAATTGATATTCACCGGATAATTGCCGTAGGTCAGTGGCCTGAAATTGGCATTGTGCAGGCTGGTCAGACGGCCTGCAGGGATATTACCGTTTGAATATGCATTTACAATATAGTTTTTAAGCATATACATATATTCGCAGGAAAGTTTGGAAATGTAGTTTTTCATACCCGATATAACATTGACGTCACTTGTCGTGCCTCGTGCGATTTCTTCATCCGTTAGCCTTCTGGTACCATCAGCCTGAAAAATATAGGATGTGAGCTTATTCACCTGGAAAGGCGGGGCGCCTATTTCTGCAAGTTCTTCCTGGCTGAGGCTTATATAAGGTTCAATGTAAGTTGTGTACCAGTTGGTTTCAGACAAAAGTGGCGAACAGGTTATCATTGACTGGTCACTCAGGTTAATCACTTCATAGTCGTCAAAACGTTCTCCGCTGATGTTTACTGTGATACTATGAACAAGCGGGTAGAGTTCCCATAAAATGCCATCAGAATACTCCAGGGCGTTAAGTTTCTGTGTAAACGTGCTGTATCGGCTTGTTCTGAATTCCATGCTATAGATCACCTTTTCCTGAAGTTCTGAACGATTACTTTCAGCCAGTTGTTTAGTAACGTCCACATTCACCGATGAGCCGTCAGCTTCAATGCGGCGGGTTTCGGTTTGCTTTTTCACATTGGCATCAAGCAGATTGCCTGATGACGTAGGAATATTTACTATTTCAAGTCTGTAGATGGTATTATTGGCTATGGTTGAAGGTATGCTGAAATTGATCTGGTTATTCGGGCTGTCATAGGAAAAATTAAACCAAACCGGTGTTCCTCCCGATACCGGAACTAACCTTGCACGCTGCACCCACTGGTTGCCGGGATTAAACAGGCGCGGCTGACCTGAATTAAGTTTAATGTAGTTTTCTGCCGTTTCTGACTTATAATAATTAAACGCTCTATATCCGGGATAGCTGTAAGCAACGTTATGCTGGGGAATGTAATCAGGTTCCTTGCCGGTGGTGAAGCTTATTGCCTTGTCTTCCATGGTGGCTTTGCCGTTTTTAAGCACAGCATACCAGCTTCCGTTCTTGCATTCTTCAAAACTAACCCTGGCTTCGGCTTTAAAAGTGGTTTCACCGGGAAGAATATTATTGGGCTTGAATACCAGCACATCGTGGCGGTCATTCCATGTAAGTGCGCCACTGATCATATTACCATCAGCAGTAGTTACTTTAAAATAATCGAGTTTAATGCGGTATTGTTTTGTATTTTTATTTTCATCCCTGAATTCCATCACATCTCCCACCGGCATGTTGAAGATCAGCTGGGGTGTTGCAAATACATCGACATTCTCTTCGCCTTCAGCAGGCCGGATTTCGGCTATGGCGGCCATTCCGCCAAGCGGGCTTGATGAGGCAATTTTACATTGCTGTCCGATCTCAAATTCAAAATCACAACGGCCTTTTACCAGGCCACCCAGTATATTATAGTTTCCGCCCACAGTGCCTTTCATCCAGAATGGGTTAGGCCCTTTGGCTTCCATCAGAGCAGCCACATCCATTTCAAAAATGGCATATTTGCCTGAATAGAAAGGCAGGTCAACTTTAATGCCAACGGCTGCAGCAACCCATGCATAAGCCTGTCCCTGGGCATACCATCCGTTAATGCCTAGCGTATGGTTGCTCCCCTCACAGGTAACATTGCCATAATCTTTCATAAGGATATCGAACCCAAGGCCACATCCAAAGCGGCCGTAGAATATCAGAAAAGTGCGTTCACCTGTATCGAAGTTAAATGCCCCGCCCAGCGCAAATCCTGATCCGTTTTCAAGCGCAAGGGTATTACGTTGTTCGGGATACTGTGCGTTGTTTTTTCTGAGGCTTTCCATTACATATCCCGGTGGTTGGGGTAGTTCAGGCACTGATTTGCCTGCCATGAAATAGTTGGTCATGGTGGCAAGGTTAAGAACGCTGATGCCATTAGGACTTTCGGGTGTACCCAGATGTATATACCAGTCATTTGGTTCAAAATGCATAATACCCCATCCGGCACGCCCTCCCGGGCCCACACCGGCAATAATACCTCCGGCTACATTCACATAAATGTCAAATGTTGAATGAAAACATTTGTTGGTAAAGTCAAATAACATATATACACTGCCATATAACTGTGAACTTTCGGCTTCTTTGGGTATTTCCACAGTGCCTTTGGTATTGTTAACAATATATTTGGCCTTTTCCATAATACCTGAAGCATTGACGGTGAATTTTTGTGTTACAAAATAAGCATTTCCTTTAAAGGAAATCTGGTCAATACCACCGCTGGAGGTAAAGCTGATGCCAAATTCAACATCGCCGTTAAAGGCTTCTTTCTTGGCCGAAAGGCCGAATTTTACTGAGGCCTTGAGTCCGAGCCCCGTATTTTTATCCGGAGCATATAATATGCCTGACAATGATTTGCCTATTTCACTGGCCGGCATGTCAATTCCGGCCTGCCTGATATGATAAAATGCACCTCCGCCGAAACCATAAAGGGCAACAGGCCCGGCAGGTATTCCGGTAGCAAGGGTTACCATGGCGTCGGCAAACCAGTAGCGGTAGCCGTTTACGTTTCCGAACAAAGCCATAGCCTGCATACCAAAACCGGCAAATTTTGCAGCAAGCGTTCCTTTAAAACCATTGCCATATATATTATCCCCGCGGATAAACACCACTTCGCCATGCAGCTCAAAAGCATCACCCTTATCAATGCGCACGCTGATACGGTCAACCTGAAGTCCGTCATATTTCCAGTTGTCATCTTCCTTAACTCCCCAGACAGTAAACACCCCGTCGCCGCCAAAGCCGCCATCTTTTTCGCCGGTAAAATTAACGGTTAACCCTAAACGCAGGCCGGTCTTATTGCCCTCGCTGACAATACCTATTTCGCTTATTGAAACCGGGAATTTAGAAAAAGCATTTTGCTCGGTTCCGAATGAAATATAATCAACTGAAAAATAGGGTTCGACAGTCTGAATCCGCATACCCTGAAACGGTATCTTTGCCAGGGCAAGTTTTGCCGAAGCGGTGTCTTTTTTGCTAAAGGGTGAGTTAACAGATAAGGTTCCGTTTAACAGCAATGACGGAACAAACGCTTTCTCTGTAACCAGAATATTTAATGCCGAATTGGGTTCAATCTTTAGTTTTGCCGTCCACATGTCCATACTAATGGTGTCAGTGATTGACACATTAAAGGAATAGGTATCGTTCATACCAATGATAGCAGCATAGTTAAAGAGTGTGTTTTGCTTAAACTGCGGTACGTTGATTTGTCCGTTGAAACCGGCTGCAACAAGCTGCGATGCCTGAATATCAACACTAAAGTCCTTAATTGAGAATGCCCAGCCACCCAGGTCGCCTTCGTCAATGGTCATCAGGTTTGATGCGCCGATTAAGCCTGTAAAACCCAATTCATCAATCATAAGGTTCTGAACATAGAATGTCAGCCTGTTAGCAGCAGCGCTATCAGTACTTGCATTGTTTTCAGCAGACTTCTGTTTTTTTCTGAACTGTTGCGGCAGCCTTATCTGCGCTTCCTGAATGTAAATACCCTGCCAGATATTGGGACTGCCTTGCATGAAATAATCTGAAAAATAAACGGGACTAAAAGTTATGTTTGCCGGGTTGCGGAAATCACTCAGGTCGAGCACTGCATTTGTTATGCTTATTCCAAATCCTTTAAGACCTTTTATCTGAAAAGGTTCCAGCGATATAGCCACCAGCAGGTCGCTCCAGTCGGTAATGGTTGTTTGTATAGTTGTTTTCAGTGCTGTATTTTTGAGGGTTCCGTCAGGGTTTTCAGGAACAAAAACAGCACTGTCGAGCATTATATCAGCTACAATGTCCATTTCGCGGAAGCCGTAACAGTCAAATTTAACCCTTGTCTTTCCTGCCCCTTTCAGAATGAGCGTAATTGCAGGCGTAAGTTCTACTTTAAAGTCGGAAACAAGGTCCATGACTGCCACTCCCTTAAGGCCGCCTGAGAAAGAAAACGGTATATCCGTGCCCCTGAATGCTATTTTTTTTGTGGTACCCGGCACGGTGAAAGCCATATAGGCTGTAAGGTAAGTGTTACCTCCCCGCAGTTTTACTTCGGGAATAACAATGGCATACTGTTCAGCATCGCGTTTATCACGTGAAACAATGCCAACGGGAAAATCAATGGCATACGATGTATCAAGCCAGTTAACAAAACGGTCGGCTGCCTTGATATAGTTGAACAACTGAAAAGCTTTGCTTACTTCAGCAGTGTCTTCAGCTGCATAGGCATTCTGAAGCATTGATGCCCAGATGAAAGATCCTGAAAGACTTATCAGAACGTTTAGAAAAAAAATAGAAACTATATGCCTGATTGCCCTATTCATTATGGTTGCTTTTTTGTTTGATAACATTGAAGTTATATACATACCCAAGTGTCAATGTACTATGAAATGCCTGTTTGTCATTGCTTTTTCTTGATTGTCCCAGATAGCTGAAACTGAAATTATGTTGTTTTTTAAGGGTATAAGCCAAACCAATCCTTATATTGAAGTTATCTGATGAAGGCCCCTCTTCGTTTTGGGTTGTATTATATGACCCAGTTAATGTGCTGCGCATGGCTTTGTTTAAGAATAACTTTGAAACACTCAGAACCGGCCCCCATGTGGTGCTGGTATTATTATCGCCAGTTTCATTGTAATTCATATTGATGGAAGATGTAAGCGTGAGGTTATGAGGAGTAAGGTTAATCGTATAGGCAGCGCTTGCATTAAAAAAACCTGCTTCACTGCCGGTTTCATTTTGCTGCATGTCGGCAGATGTCTGGTAAGTGAGGTTAAGGTTAACCGACTGCCTTTTGTCTTTGCTGTTGCCAAACTGATAGTTTCCTGAAAAGTTGATATTTTGTGAAATCTGCCGGTATTGAAGTGTATCCCAGTTTTCGTAGGGGTCGGATTCATTGATGTAGTCAAATACCGACCTTACATTGGTGTAATTCAGGAAGTTTGAATACGATACATTCAGATTTAGTTTTTCTCCGGGTGTGGCGTTGATATTGCCTGAACCGACAAAACGGTTGTTATTGTTCATTTTGCTTGCATCGAGGTTATCGCGTTGCAGGCCTGTATTACCACTTAGCACCAGTTTGTTTTTCAGGAAGTTCACTGAAAAATTAACGGTTATGTTTTCCAGGTTATTTGAAAAATAATATGTCCCGAATGAAGTATATTCAGGGTCAACGCGTTCATAACCAGCCCCAATGGAGTATCGCTGCCTGCTATACGTGAGGTTAGTCCTTAAAGCATTCCGCCTTATTGTACTTGCTCTCACGGGAATGAACCATGCAGTGGGCCTGAACAGAATATTTTTTTCGTGCTGGCTTTCAGTGCGGCTGTCGGTTGTAATATAACTGTTGGCATATTCACCTGCCAGGACAATGTGTTCAAAAAGCGATTTGCAGAACGAAATTGACATTACAGCATTTTCCTGAGGTGTCAGGCTGTACTGTTCGGGTAATGCAGGTATTGAATTTTCCTTATCTGTGGCTCTAAATAAGGCTATGTCAACAAAGTCATTGTCTTTTGCCATTCCGACTTTGAAGCCGTATCCGTTTCGCCTGTATGCAGGCACCTGCTGAGGTTTTAACGAATCGTATCCAACAGCTTTTACCAGCCTGCCCAGCATAACACTACCCCGGAACAAGCCCGGCGGATCTGCTTCAATGCCAAAGCCAAAGAAAAGATGGCCGTTTAGCGTATAGGGTGTAAAGCTCATGCTGGCATAACCAATGTGGCTTTTAATCCATTTGTATGAGGGATGCAGGCCAAACTGGTTAAATGGGTGAGTATAACTCAGCTTTTTGCTAGAATAAGTAAAGGTAAAAGGAATGTTGATGCCATATAACGATAAATTAAGGCTGCCGGTGTAATAACCGTTATAATTAAAATGATGCAGCGTATCCTGTGGTTGTGTTGACAGTAATTGGTTGGTGCTGATGAACCCGTTAAGAGTAATGGGCTGCTGTCCTTTCAGGTTTTCAAGGGATTGGGGAAAAACTGCCGAAGGTTGTGATAATAAAAAGAACATCACACTCATAAGGCACCGGCCAGATGGTGAAATGATATCAGGCCATCGCTGTTTCATATAACTTAATTTCTCTGAAACAATAAAACTTTTTAACGCGCTGCTGCTTCTTTTACGCAGCATCAATAACAATTAGTGGTTCACAAAACTATTGAAGATTTCTAGATGAGTATATTAACCTCACATTACGGTATTCAACAGTTTGATTCAGGCACTAATTAGTTATAGTTCAGAGGTTGAAAATAATTAAAGTTTTTATTTTGGCAAAAAATCAGCCTGAAATTTTTATCCCAATTATTGCATTAGAAAAATTTCTAATGCAATGCGATTAAGAAAAATC
>JAJUGM010000080.1 GCA_029268165.1 Bacteroidota bacterium | reverse complement strand
CTTGGCGCTAAACATTTGTATAAAAGCAATTGTTTCTATTGTTATTTATAGCGCAATGGTTTCATCTTCTGAAAGCCTTATAGTAACTGAAAAATATAAAAATTTTTCATTGGTGGTTACGGTGTTTTTGCTAACCCTTTTTTTGTAAAGGATTAATCAAATTTAAAATAAATTTTTTTACCTGATAAAAATTGATGATGGAAAATTTCATTTAGATTTAACCCGTGTATGCTGTATTTGTTACTAGGGTTTTAATATATTGCTCAGACCTTTAGCATCATTGTCCTGTTTATGAAGGGAGTTAAATCATCAGCAGGTGTTCTGCAAAGAGAACCCGGCCTGAGCAGAATTTATGGAATACTGCCTGAACCTTGACTTTTTTTGCATCCTTTTTTGTGTCAGGACAAAAAAAGCATGTGGGGCATGCGGCAAAGTCCTGTTATCATTCACTCCTATATGATAAAGTTTCCTCTAAAAATAGTTCTCATCCACCCTGGTGAATTTGTTTTTACATTATACTTGGGTTGAATAATTTTCAAAAAGGTAAAAGAAGGCTTACATGCAGTAAGGATCTGATATCAGATACCCCATATCTAACCAGGTACACCAAATTCATTGGTTAAAAACATGCAATCCTGTTATTCGTTAAAATTTACATTTTTAAAAGCAGCCAGGTCCATGGCTTTTTTATAATAGAATCTGGATAATTTTTCATTTCCATTTCTTTTCATAATCCGGCTTAAACCAAAGTAAGCATAAGCTACATATTCGTTGGCATAGCTTCCAAACTGATCAGCGCTTTTTATGGCTTCATTATATAATTTTTCAGCCTGATGCAGATTATTATATTTTTTTTCCATTAGGATTCCTTTAAATATATTTTTTTGAAACAGAAAATAGGAATTAACATTCATGCCATTAAGTTCGGTTAATTTCTCTGCTTCATAATATCGTTTGGTAAGCAGGAGATTTTTAATATAAGCAGCCATAAATTGATGGTTCTGAGGGTATTTTTCATGTAACCATTTGCTGTAAACCAATGCAGCCGGAAAGTTGTTTTCAAAACTTATATATATTCCTGTAAGGAAAGTGCAAGCTTCAGCACTCAGGAATATGGAATTTCTGGTAGCCAGCTTCAGTTCTCTCAGTCCTTTTTCTTTGTTACCCTTAGGAAATAATATGGCAAATGCTTTATAAACAGGATAAGCTTCAGGATATGCCTCGCGGTAATAATTATAAAGGCCTGTAAAAAAATAAAAATCGTGATACGTACGGGTATAATCGAATGAGCGCATTACAAGGTTATAAGTTCTGGATGCCATAGCAATAACGTTCATACTAAGTTTATTATCGGCGTAGTACAACAATAATAATCCTCTTGCGCCAAGATCGGCTAGCAGATACTCGGGTTCGTCAGATTGTTGCATTGCTTTTTCGCATTGTTCAATGCAACTGGTTAATTCTTTTTCAAAAAGCGGGGTGGCTTTTGAGGATGGCATGAGGGGGAAATATTTCCAGTAAATTAACATTCCTTTAAAAAGAGAAGGAACCGGATGTTGAGGGTATTTTAATTTCATTTTTTCATAAATGGCGGCAGCTTCATCAAATTGCAGGTTATAAATGCAGTTAACACCCTGCTTGATGAGCCTAAATGTAGCAGTATCTTTTAAAATCTGAGCCCTGACAGAAATGCAACATGGAAAAATTAGCAACAAAAGGGTGTAGCGGTATTTGTAAATTCGGCTCTTCACTGCTGAAATGCTAAAAATAAACGGTGCCAGTAAACGAAGCGCAAGTTAATGTTTTAATGCGAGAGATAAAAGCAGGATATTGAATTTCAGTTAAAATCTTTATTCATCCGTGTCCCAGCAGGGCAGATGTACATTTACCATGGTTGATTCGTCATATTCTTTTGGTTTTATTTCGCCTTTAAGCACCATCAGTCCGTTCATAGCAAGGGCATGCATTTCGTCTTCACCCGGGTAAATTACCACAGGGGCTATAAAGGAGACCATTTTTTTGATATATTCGACAACCATCGGATTGTGTGAGATACCTCCGGTAAGAATTATAGCATCTACTTCACCGTGAAGCACAGCGCACATGGATGCAATTTCCTTACCAATCTGGTATGACATGGCATCCTGCAGGATTCTTGCTTTTTCATCGCCCTCCTGTGCCATCAGTTCCACTTCATAAGCACTGTTGGTATTAAGGTATGCCATATAACCCCCTTCACCGGTAATCATTCTTTTAATTTCATCAAGGGAATATTTTCCTTCAAAGCACAGTTTCGCGAGGGCAAATGCCGGTAAAGTACCCGAACGTTCGGGTGAAAATGGTCCTTCTCCGTCAAGGGCCTGATTCACATCAATAACTCTTCCTTTTCTGTGTGCGCCAACAGAGATACCGCCTCCCATGTGTGCAATTACCAGATTCAATTCCTCGTATTTGCGGTTGGTAAGGCGTGCGTATGCTCGGGCGGTTGCTTTCTGATTCAGCGCATGAAAAATGGAATACCTTCTGAATTTCGGATGGCCAGCAATCCGCGCAACATCCTGTAATTCGTCAACCACTACTGGATCGGCAATGTAGGCTTTGCAATTTGGTATTTCTTTAGCAATATCATCGGCTATAAGGGCTCCCAGATTACTTGCATGTTCACTGGCATGACTCTCAAGTATATCTTTTTTCATCTGCTCGTTAATGAAATACACGCCCGATTCAATAGGTTTTACAAGACCTCCGCGGCCAACTATCACATGAATCAGTTCAATATTGATATGAGAATCCTTAAGCTCTTTTAGAATAATTTCTTTTCTGAATTTATACTGATCAACAATGCGTTTGAACTTTCCAAGTTCAGCAGCATCATGGGGGATGTTTTTCAGAAAAACCGGTTTGGTATTATGGTAAATGGCAATTTTGGTTGAGGTTGAACCGGGGTTAATGGCCAGAATCTTGTAATTCATAATTTTACAATAAGAGTGAATAAACTGATTTAATTTATAGCAGCAGCCAGAGTAATTGACAGATATTTACTCCTGTCTGAGTCGGCCCTTGAAGTCAGTACTATCGGAATATCAGCGCCGGTAACAAGGGCAGCCGAAACAGCGCCGCCCATAAAACACAAGGCTTTATAAAGGATATTTCCGCTGTTTAAATCGGGAACAACAAGAATATCTGCATCTCCGGCGACTTTTGAAATAATCCCCTTATGTTTTGCGGCTTCTTTTGAAACAGCATTATCAAGGGCAAAGGGCCCGTCAATAATACATCCTTCTATTTGCCTTTTCTGATTCATTTCTCTTAAAATAGACGCATGCAGGGTAGCTTCCATTTTTGGATTAACCGTTTCAACAGCAGCCAGTATCCCTACTTTGGGCATTTGGATTCCCAATTGATGATATAAATGTACTGCATTTTTAATTATAGATATTTTTTCTTCGAGGCCGGGCTGAATATTCATAGCTGCATCGGTTACACAAAATACTTTATGATAGTATGGAGATTCAAATAATGCTATGTGACTGAGCAAATTTCCCTTTGACAGTTTTTTTTCCTTATTCAGAAATGCCTTTAATAAGGTGCTTGTGCTTACCAGGCCTTTCATCAGAATAGGGATATTTTGTTCTGTAATTAAATCAACAGCCTTATTGCATGCATTCACTTCATCTGGCTCGTTTAATATTTCAATATCTGAAATATCAAATGCTGCTTTTTTTGCAGATCTTTCAATAAGATGCTTGTCGCCCACAAGGACAGGCAGCACAAGACCGGTCAGTTGTGCCTTTTTTATAGCTTTCAGTACGTCCTCATCCTGGGCAACTGCGACAACAATTTTTTTTATACCTTTTTTCCTTGCAATGTCTTCAAGGTTTTCAAGTTTCTGAAAGGGCATTTATCTAGTTTCATATTTTTTCATCTCATTAATAATCCGCATGGTATCTTCAGCAATTACGAGTTCTTCATTGGTTGGAACCACAAGTATCTTTACCTTTGATGATGGGGTTGAAATAATAGCTTCCTTTGATCTTAATCCGTTGTTTTTTTCTTTATCTATTTCCATACCCAGATATTCAAGCCCCGAGCAAATACTCTCTCTCATTTCAGGCCCGTTTTCACCAATGCCGCCTGCAAATACTATTATATCAACACCTCCCAGCACAGCTGAGTAAGCTCCAATATATTTTTTCACCCTGTATGAATACATATTAAGACCAAGAATGGCCCTGCTGTTATTTTGCTTGAATGCTGCATCCTCAACTTCTCTCATGTCTGAAGAAACCCCAGTAATACCCAAAATACCGCTTTGTTTGTTAACCAGCGTGCCTATAGCTGACAATCCAATTTCTTCTTTGCCCATTATAAAAGTAACAACGCCGACATCAAGGTCACCCGAACGAGTACCCATAATAAGTCCTTCAAGGGGTGTGAAGCCCATTGAGGTATCAATTGATTTTCCGTTTTTTACTGCGGCCATGGATGCGCCGTTCCCAAGATGAATGGTTATAATACGCTGGGTTGTTATATCTACATTAAGTATTTCGCATGCCCTGCGGCTTATGTAATAATGGCTCATGCCGTGGAAACCGTATTTCCGGATTCCGTATTTCTTATAAAGCGAATAGGGTATGGCATACATGTATGCATAAGGTGGTAAGGTCTGATGAAAGGCTGTATCGAACACTGCAACCTGTGGCATATCAGGAATAAGCAATTTGATGGCATTAATACCCTTGAGGTTTGCAGGGTTGTGCAAAGGGGCAATTTCACAAAAACGTTCTACTTCACTGATTACTTCATCAGTAATAAATACGCTCGAGCTAAACCTTTCTCCCCCGTTTACCACGCGGTGCCCCACCGCATCAATCTCACTGAGGCTTTTAATGCAACCGTGTTTCTGACTGGTAATTATTCCGAGAATGTAATCAATCCCTACTAAATGGTCAATTATTTCGCCTTCAAACATTACTTTTTCCCCGTTTTGTTTTTCAATACGAACAAACGAACCTTTCAGGCCAACTTTTTCAGCAATCCCTTTGATGAGGATGCTTTTATTAGTCATGTTAAAAAGCTGAAATTTTATTGAGCTGCTGCCACAGTTAAGTACGAGTATTTTCATTATTGTAAAAGTTTTACCTTATATCTTAGTTTATTTTATGGCCGTTTTCATTATAATCATAAAAACCTTTACCGTTTGACCTTCCAAACTGATGAGCTCTCACCAGCCTTTTAATAACAGGAGAGGCCTTGAATTTTTTATCGCCAAATTCGCTATATAAATTGTCCATCCATCGTAACACTTTATCAAGCCCAATTTTATCAGCCAGTTCAAAAGGGCCTAACGGTAAGCCAAATCCAGTACGCATGGTATTATCAATATCTGATTTTGTACCAACACCTTCCATTAGAATTTCACAGGCTTCATTCACAAGTGCCACAAACATCCTGATAGATATAAGCCCTGGTGATTCCTCAACCGGAATAGCCACCTTACCAAGCATCTTGACAAATTTCATAACCTTGTCATAAACCTCATCCGAAGTATATAACCCTCTGACCACTTCAATCATTTTTGCTCCGGGTACATTGGTAAGAAAATGAAGACTGACACATCTCTCCTTATGTTCCAGTTCAGATGACAGTTCTGTTATAACAATCGTGGTTGCATTTGAAGCAATGATTGCATCAGGAGCAACATATTTTTCAATATTCTTGAACACTTCCTTTCTTAATGTAACACGTTGTTCGCGACTTCTTGACCGGATTGCTTCAATAACGAGGTCACATCCTTTCAGGTATTCATAACCTATGTAACCTTTTATTCTTGAAAGTATAGCGCGTTTTTCACCAGGTGTCATACCCCAGTGTTCAATCATGTTATCAAGTTCCTGTTCCATTTTAACAAAGGCATTGTTTACCTTTTCTTCTGACAGCTCAATGAATACCACCTCAAGTTCTTTCTGGCTTATCATTAGGGCAATATTCTGCCCCACTGATCCGCATCCAACAATTCCTACCTTCGAAAAAAGGGTCTTAGGCCTTTCTTTCTGACTTAGTCCGTATCCTTCTATTGATTCTATCAGGTATTCTGACATAAATTCATCCTGTTTGAGGTTTCACATTATTTTTGGCTCATGGCCTGGTTTGCGGTTATTGCAATTAATTCAACAATATCATTTACCGAACAACCGCGTGATAGGTCATTAATCGGCGCTGCAAGGCCTTGCAGGATAGGCCCGATGGCATTGGCATGTGCCAGCCTTTGTACCAATTTGTATGCTATGTTTCCACTGTTAAGGTCAGGAAAAATAAGGACATTAGCTTTTCCTGCAATTTCACTCCCCGGTGCTTTTTTCACACCCACTGATTCTATGATGGCAGCATCGGCCTGAAGTTCTCCGTCGATTTTCAAAGCTGGTTCGGTATTTCTGACTATTTCAGTTGCTTTTACTACTTTATCAACCACTTCATGTTTGGCACTGCCCTTCGTTGAAAAACTGAGCATTGCAATCCTTGGTTCAATTTGGGCTAAAGCTCTTGTTGTTTTTGCTGTGGCAATTGCAATTTCAGCAAGTTCCTTGTCAGTAGGGTTTGGATTCACGGCACAGTCGGCAAAAATCATTAGTCCGTTTTCTCCAAATTCTTTATCTTTCAAAAACATAAGAAACGCACCTGAAACAACCGATATGCCCGGCATTGTCTTAATGTATTGAAACGCAGGCCTTAAAACATCCCCTGTAGCATTATCAGCACCGGCCACTTCACCGTCAGCATCTCCGTTTTTAATCATCACTGTTGAGAAATACAGCGGGTCATTTAACAGGTTCATGGCTTCATCTTTGGTTAATCCTTTTGATTTACGGAGCTCAACCATGAGCCTTGCATATTCTTCCCTTTGGTCGCTTGTTTTGGGATCGATAATAACAGCCTGCTCCAGATTTTTTAATGAAAGCTCGTGTGCTTTTTTGATTATCCTGTCTTTTTCACCCAAAAGGATAATACTGGCTAACCCTTCTTTTATTGCAATATCAGCAGCTTTTAATGTCCTTTCTTCATGACTTTCTGGTAATACAATCCTTTGACTGTTATTTTTTGCATTTTGCTTGATGCTTTCAATTAAATTCATTGGATATCAGTAAATTAATAAATTCAAAATTAAGACGATAAAATTAATTAAAAAATGCTGACCTGAATACGGGTGAAAGATGATTTATGTCATAAAAAATCTAACAGGTTTGAATAGCCTGTTAGATTTTTGAGTCATTTCAGATAAACTACTTTTTTGGTTCGCCAATATGTGTGTCCAGAAATTTTTCCATGGCACGGTAAAAATCGAAACGGTTTTCTTCATTCCGGAAGCCATGTCCTTCGTTATCTTTAACCATATATTCAACTGTAATTCCTCTTTTTTTCAGTGCTTCCACCATCTGATCCGACTCATTCTTATTTACCCGGGGATCATTAGCTCCCTGTGCAATAAAAAGCGGCACTTTAATTTTATCGGCAAGGAATACGGGCGTTACTTCGGCAAGCCATAAGCTGTCTTTTACCGGATTGCCAACCATTTCATAAAACATCTGGCGCATAGGTTCCCAGTATGGCGGAATAGTATTCATAAAAGTAAACAAATTGGAAACGCCTACATAATCAACTCCGCAGGCATACAAATCAGGAGTAAGCGTCAAACCGGCCAGTGTGGCGTATCCGCCATAACTACCCCCGTAAATGGCTATACGGCTTTTGTCTGCAATTCCCTGATCAATAAGCCATTTTACTCCGTCTGTAATATCATTCTGCATAGTACGGCCCCATTGTTTGTAGGAAATATTTACAAAATTCTTTCCATAACCGGTAGAACCCCTGAAATTCATCTGAAGCACAGCATAACCGCGGTTAGCCAGAAACTGGACTTCGGGGTTAAAGCCCCAGTAATCCCTGGCCCACGGCCCTCCGTGCGGATTAACAACAACCGGAAGATTCCTGGCTTTTGTGCCTACAGGCAGGGTAAGATAACCATGAATTGTCAGACTGTCGCGTGAGGTGTATTGAATGGGTTTCATAACAGCAAGGCTGTCTTCTTTAAGCCAGGGACTTATGTCGTGTATTTTCTGAAGTTCATCAGTTTTTTTATTGTAGAGGTAATATGCGCCCCGTGTTCTGTCGCTGTATGTCCTCACAATAAAAACATACTCTTCTTTATCACTTGCTGCTAATGAAATTTCATACTGGCCAATTTCTTTTGCCAGCCTATCATATAAAGCTTTCGTTTCAGGGTCAAAGAAATAATGCTGCCGTTTGTCGGTGAAATAAATGGCTTCGGTAAGCACTTTTCTTTTCCTTGAATAAGCCAGGCCAGTAACATCGACTTCCTCGTTTTTATATAAGGTGTCAATCTCTGATTTTGTAAGCGGGTCGTAAATAATTATCTCCTGCTTATCTCTTCCAAGATCTGACGAAGCATATAAATATTTATTATCAAAAGTAAAGAAATGAGGGGTAAAATTATCTTTATATGTAATGGTTAAAACAGGTTGAAAAGATTCCTGTTCAGTATTTCTGTATAAAAGTGTCTGATTGACTCCGTCGGTTATTGCAAGGGCTGCTCTCAGTTTGCCTTCATGGTCGGTCATCCATCCGACGATATTGCCCGGATTTTCGGC
The DNA here is from genome assembly GCA_029268165.1 of Bacteroidota bacterium. GTDB lineage: Bacteria > Bacteroidota > Bacteroidia > Bacteroidales > UBA10428 > UBA5072. The sequence goes on along the minus strand of JAJUGM010000080.1, from coordinate 1,944 downwards.
AAGCATTTTCATTTCGCCGGTTAAAATATTGAGTCGGTAGGGATCAAAAACCTGCGGATTTCTTTTATTCATCTGTATAATCACCTCATCATCTATATCGGGCAGATCATCAATAACTTCGGTCCTAACTCCTTCAAAATCGGTATAACAAATCAGGTTGCTTCCGTCGAGGTTTACGCCATATAACCTGAAATTTTCATTTCCACCAATATCTTTCTGGTACAGAAGCCTGTTATTGCTTGCCCAGAAATACCCGGCAATGTCTCTATCGGTTTCAAAAGTAATTTGCCTGGCAGTGTCCTCATCAATAGCCTGAATAAAAACATTCATCCTGCTGTTAACCGGTGCAAGAAATGAAAAATATTTCCCGTCAGGTGAAATCTGATAAGCCGTTTTCTCGGGATTTCTGAAAAAATCCTCTAACGGTATCAGCGGAGCACGTTTTTCTTTGGATTTACAGGTCCAGCATAACGCAGGTAAAACGACGATTAATAAAATAAATAGTTTTGTTTTCATAGATGAGTATATTTTAAATAAAATAAAATGAAACAGGTATCTGATAAAGGTAGAAAAATTTATTCAGTTTTAAAATGATTTCAGTTATAGACATTCCGCGTTTTTAAAATAATTACTTTTTAATTCCTCTCCTTGATAATCGGCCTAACAGATGGGTAACCCATTATGTTTTCTGAAGATGTTTCTTAATGAGCGCCAGTAATTCTTCCATTTTATAAGGTTTTACGATTACATCAGTGCAGCCTGCTTCAATGGCACTATCTTTATCATATAACGATTTATCTGCTGTCTGGGCAATTATTGGCAGTTGCTTATGGGTTTTCCTGATTTCTCTGGTTATTGCATTGCCATCAATATCAGGCAACTGAATGTCCATTAAAACAAGGTCAATGTTTTGATTATCGCGGATTAGCCTTATGGCTTCTCTGCCGTTTTTTGCCCATAATATCTTACCTTTTGTAAGTTTAAAAATCTGATTGAGATAAAGAAAACTCATATCGTCGTCTTCAACGACAAGAATGGTGGTATTTTCGAGATTAAGTATAGCCATAAACAGAACCAATTTAGGATTAATTTCGTAAAAAAGTTAAAACGCACTATTTTTAAGTTATTTAGAATGAAACCCTGACAAACGATTAATTTTAATAATTCAAATGTAATAAATATATGCTATCAGCAATCAAACATTTTATAGATAATCTTTTTAAGAAACAAAAAAAAGATCATCCTGTATTTAAGTTTATTATAAAGCATGTTAAAATTGTATTATTGACGCTGCGTGGTTTTAATGAAGCCAACATACAGTTACGTTCATCAGCGCTCACGTTATACACAGTATTATCCATAGTACCTGTTCTGGCCATGGTTTTTGGTATTGCAAAGGGTTTTGGTATTGAACAATATCTTAAAAGTGTTCTTTCGCAGGAACTTTCAGAGCATCAGGCATTGCTTAATGAACTGCTGAAATTTGTCGACCGTTACCTGGGAAATATCAGCGGCGGGTTTATTACCGGTGTCGGATTTATTATTTTATTCTGGTCAGTAATGAAGGTGTTAGGGAATATTGAAAGTTCGTTTAATGAAATATGGCGAGTTAAAAAATCGCGGATGATTACGCGAAAATTTACTGATTATATTTCACTGATTGTCATTGTACCCATATTTATTTTTATTGCAAGTAGCTTTACTGTCTCACAGGTCGAAAGTGTTTCGAGGAGCATTCCGTTTTTAAGCTATCTGAGCCCTGTATTAAAGATATTGATACAGTTATTATCCTACACCCTGATTTGGTTTGTTTTTACCCTCATCTACATCATTATTCCCAATACGCATGTTAAATTTCTTCCTGCACTCATTGCCGGTATCATTGCAGGCACCATGTTTCAGATCTTGCAATGGGCTTATGTCAATTTCCAGTCATATTTATCG
>JAJUGM010000079.1 GCA_029268165.1 Bacteroidota bacterium | reverse complement strand
GAAAGAGTAATCTATTATCCGGGTAATATTGAATTACGTTCTAATTGGGATATGGAAACAAAGTGGATCATGAATTAATTAATTAAAGGCGCCGTAAAAACTTTGGATACAATAGTTTCATGACAGTTTTGCACATGCCAGAGTAAGCACACTGACTTTTGTATTTTCTACAGCAAGAACTGCTGAGGCACATGCTTCAAGTGTTGCACCGGTAGTTACCACATCATCTACCAGCAAAATGTGTTTTCCTCTTAATTTATGTGGTGAAATAACCTTAAAGATCCCCTCAACATTAGTCCAACGTTCATACCTCGATTTGCGGGTTTGTGTATCCGTATTCACAGTTCTTATTAAAGCTTTCGGCTCAACAGGTAAATTTATTGCCTCTGATAAACCATCAGCAATGAGTTCGCTCTGATTATATCCCCTTTTTTTCAGCTTACTATAATGGATCGGGACAGGCACAATAATATCTGCATCAGAAAAAGGCGTATTCTTCAACTCACAACCAAACCATCTGCCCATATCTTTACCTAACTTTTTTTGATTATGATATTTAATTTCATGAATAATATGCTGGTATGGACTACCTTTCCTAAAATAAAAAAAAGATGCGGCATTTTCAATCATTACCCGTCCCCAGAATAATTTGGCCATTTCATTGTCAGCATCAAGATGAAAATTCGTATATGGAAATTCACTAATACATTTTATACACAAAACTTTTTCATTAATATTTAACAAATCTCTGCATGCAGGACAAATTCTGGGAAAAAATAAACCTGTAACTGCTTCAATTAAATAGGTAAATTTGTTTGTATAACTTTTCACCAATTTAAAAAATCAATTCACAATTTTTATTTCATATGTTAACTTCATGGCTTTTCGGTAAGAAGCACTCACGCCACAGTAGGTATCCTGCGACAATTCAATCGCTTTTGTCAGTTTATCCATGGGTAAATCCTTGCCTTTAAATTCATATATTATGTGCATTGATATAAAATGCTTGGGATGTTCATCAGTCAGTTCTCCTTCAACCCTAACGTTAAAACCTTCTAAATTAACCCTCATTTTCTTTAAAATGGAAACCACATCCATACCTGTACATCCTGCCAATGCAACCATCATTAATGGCTTTGGCCTCGGTCCCATATCCTTACCTCCAACCTGAGGAGCTGCATCAAGTATAATCTTATGGTTGTTAACTTCTGTTTCGAATGCCATATCACCAACCCATCTTATATTTATTGTGTCTTTCATAATTATATTTATTTTTGATAACTTTAAATATCAAAATTAGTTAATAATATGATTTTATTATGATGAAAAACAATATTCCCTCCGGTAACAAAACAATCGACATTGATTCATCCTCTATTTTCAGGCACCTTACGCCTGATGAACTTGCTCAAATACCTATTGATCAGGAACCTGAATTTTACAAGCGAGGCACAATTATTTATTCAGAAGGAAGCCGCATTAATGGTTTTTATTGCGTGCAAAAAGGTATAATTAAAATATATAAAACAGGCTTTGATGGTAAAGAACAAATAATTCGTTTTGCAAAAAGAGGCGATATCATGGGTTTCCGTTCCACTGTCCTGAAAGAAAGAGCCTGCACCACCGCACAGGTACTCGAAGATGCTTATATTAGCTTTGTGCACGGCGACCTCGTACTTAATTTTATTAAACAAAACGGTAATTTTGCGCTTGAACTTCTTCAGATAGCCTGCAAAGAACTAGGTGAGGCCAATGATTACATTACTGATATTGCCCAGAAAACAGTCAGGGAACGTCTTGCTGAAGTGATCATACACCTGAAAAAAGAATTCAGTCTTGATAAAGATGACTATCTTCAGATTTCTCTTACCAGGGAAGAGCTTGCCAATATGGTTGGAACTGCTACCGAATCAGTTATCAGGCTTCTTTCAGAATTCAAACAGGACGGCTATATAGAAATACGAGGCCGAAGAATAAAAATTATAAATGAAAAAGCCCTGATTAAAGTTGCAAACATCAATGAATAATTCTAAATAATTGCATTGATAAACTTTTACAAATATTTCTTATCAGGATTATTTTCCCAATAATAAATTCATACTTTTGCACAGTAATAGCTTTTATATTCTTTTTATTGAAATATGCCGTCACGCGAAAATGAAATCAAAAAAGCATCATGGGCCGGAATTTTAGGTAATGCATTTTTGGCAACAATGAAAATAACTGTCGGATTCATTTCCGGTAGCCTCGCTGTTGTCGCAGACGGAATTGATTCCTTAAGCGATGTGGTTATATCAGTTATAACTCTTATAACAGCAAAAATTTTATCCAAGCCTCCCAATAAAAAGTTTACCTATGGATATGGAAAAGCTGATACAATTGCTACTAAAGCCTTATCATTTATCATTTTCTTTGCAGGAATTCAACTTCTATACACAACAATCAGTAAAATTATTCAGGGTGATGTATCTGCTATACCTTCTAAAATAGCCATATACGTCACCATTTTGTCAATTTTAGGCAAAATATTGCTGGCCTATTACCAGTTAAGTATTGGTAAAAAAACCGGTAGTTCAATGTTAGTTGCCAACAGCAAAAATATGCAAAATGACATTTTAATTTCTTCATCTGTATTATTAGGCTTAATTTTTATTTATATATTCAAATTCCCTCTCCTGGACAGAATTGCTGCTTTTCTTGTCAGTTTTTGGATATTGAGAACAGCCTATAAAATTTTTATGCAAACTAACCTCGAGCTTATGGATGGCACTAAAGACTGCTCTGTTTATAACAAAATTTTTGAAGCTATTGAGTCGGTCGATGGCGTATATAACCCGCACAGGGTAAGGGCCAGAGACATAGGCGATAAGCTTATGGTTGTAATTGACATGGAAGTTGATGGCAACGTGTCATTATATCAGGCGCACGAAATGGCTCACAAAGTTGAACAATCTATAAAGAATAAAATTGATAATATTTTTGATATCGTTATCCACGTTGAGCCACTTGGCGATGAGATTTCTGAAAAAGAATTCGGAATATCCCGGAATAATCTTTAAATGTGCTTTTTAATTATTTCAAGGAGCTTATTTGGTTCATAGGGTTTTGCCAGATAATCGTCACAGCCAGCTTTTAAACATGCTGCTTTTTCCTTCTCCATTGCATAAGCAGTTTGCGCAATAACAGGCAACGAAGGCTTTAGTTTTTTTATTTCCATTGTGGCCTTATAGCCATCCATTTCAGGTAATTTAATATCCATAAGAATCAGGTCAATTTCCTGTTTCTTAACTGATTCAATAGCTGTAATACCACTCTCTGCCCTTATCAGGGTAGCATTCGTTTTCTTCAAAATCTCATGAATATAAGCATAATTGTGTTCCTCATCTTCAACAACAAGGAATACCTTATTATGCCAATCAGGTTTGGTGGAATTAGTCTCTATCATCGTTCAATTAACCTTTTAGATAAAATAAGTTACAAATTTTTTACAAATATGTAACCTTATTTTTTTATTTTTCAGACGAAAATAAAAAACATTTTTATTAACAGATAAATCTTACTTATTATTTCTGATCTTTGACAAAATTTACTACTAATAAATATTATCACATTTAATGAAAAACAAAAAGAAGAAAAGCCAATCAGGTAATATAAATAAAAAGTCGCTGATTAATAATATTATTAAAATTTTTTCCGACCATCCTAAAAAATCATTTAATTACAAACAACTTGCAAAAATTTTATTAATCACTGATTCGCACGAAAAAAGACTCATCACTGAAATTTTGTCTGAACTTAAAAATAAAGAAATACTCGATGAAATTTCAACCGGAAGATATAGAATAAAATCAGGTGGCGGATATGTTATCGGCACTGTTCAGATTGTAACCGGAGGTTACGGCTTCGTTTCTTCAGAAACGTTAAAACAGGACATCTTTATTTCCCAGAATAACCTTAATCATGCATTGCATGGTGATACTGTCAAGGTTTACCTTTTTGCACACAAAAAAAGCCGGGGTCCTGAAGGCGAGGTAGTTGAAATCATTGAGCGAGCACGTGACACGTTTGTAGGCGTTGTTGAAATTTATAATAAATATGCTTTTTTTATTCCGGAAAGCCGGCAGATGCCTTTCGATCTTTTCATTCCACTCGAAAAACTTCATGGTGCTCTGAATGGCCAAAAGTCCATTGCGCGTATAACTGAATGGCCTCCTTATGCTAAAAACCCTTTTGGCGAAATTATTGAAATACTTGGAAACCAAGGCGACAATGATGCGGAAATGCATGCTATTCTTGCCGAATTTGGGCTTCCATTTAAGTTTCCTCCTGAAGTTGAAAAAGAAGCATCAAAAATTCCTGATAAAATCCCGGAAAACGAATATAAAACAAGAAGAGATTTTCGGGATACTATAACATTTACAATTGATCCCGAGGATGCAAAAGATTTTGACGATGCACTTTCAATAAGAAAATTGCCTAACGGCAATTGGGAAGTAGGCATTCATATCGCTGATGTTACTTATTACATCAAACCTGATTCAGTTATTGATATTGAGGCCCAGCAACGCGCAACATCTGTATATCTTGTTGACAGAGTGGTCCCTATGCTTCCGGAAAAACTTTCAAACTTTATCTGTTCTCTTAGGCCTGATGAAGAAAAACTTTGCTTTTCAGTTGTTGTTGAAATGAACTCTAACGCTGAAGTGCTGTCTGAATGGTTTGGCCGTTCTATTATAAAATCAAACAGAAGATTTACATATAAAGATGTCCAACAAATAATCGATACAGGCGAAGGAGAATTTAAAAATGAAATATTAATACTTAACCAGCTTGCCCGCAAACTGAGAACCAGAAGGTTTGAGAACGGTGCAATCGCTTTTGAAAGGGATGAAATAAAAGTCGATGTTGACGAAAAAGGTAAACCATTGCGTATTTATTACAGGGAACACGGAGAATCACATGAACTGATCGAGGAATTTATGCTACTTGCTAATCGTCATGTAGCAACTTTTATAAGCAAAATGAAAGACAAAAACGGAAAAAAAACTTTTGTTTATAGAATACATGACAGGCCAGACGAAGAAAAACTTAGAAAATTTGCTCACTTTGTCAAAAAATTCGGATATAAAATATCTTTCTCAGGTAATAAAAAAATTTCTCAATCACTTAATGCTGTACTTACAGATGTTAAAGGTAAAAATGAACAGGATATAATTGAAAACCTTGCCCTCCGTGCTATGGCAAAGGCTGAATATTCTACTGATAATATTGGTCACTACGGCCTTAATTTTGATTTCTATACTCATTTTACCTCGCCTATCCGCCGTTATCCCGATATGATGGTACACCGGCTACTTGAACAATACCTCAAAGGCGCTGCATCTAAAAATAAAAAAGAATACGAAAAAAAATGCCGCCATGCCACAAAAATGGAAATACTTGCCATGGAAGCTGAACGTGCATCTGTAAAATACAAACAGGTCGAATTCATGCAGGATAAAATCGGCCTACAGTACGACGGAATAATCTCGGGAATTACCGAATGGGGCATTTATGTTGAAATTATTGAAAATAAATGCGAAGGAATGATTTCAATCAGAGGGCTCAAAGGCGATTTCTATGAGTATGATGAAGATAATTATTGCATCAAAGGAAGACGCACTGGAAAAAAATATCAGATTGGTGATAAAGTCACAATTAAAGTTGTTAAAACAAATCTTGTCAGAAAACAAATTGATTTTGTGCTAATTGATGAGGATATTTAACATAAATATTTAAAACATGGTATTAAATTATATCTGGATTAGCTTTCTCATTATAAGCTTTATAGTTGCGCTTTTTCGTATTGCAGGATATTATTTTCGCGAAATTATTCTGCAACATTTTAATTTTGTTTTCGATATTGCCGACAGGGATGTTTTTCAGAATATAGTGCACAGCATATTCCAATCAACTGAAACCAGCGTCAGGATATCCATTTACCTTATTGGTGTAATGACCCTGTGGCTTGGCATAATGAAAATCGGCGAAAAAGGAGGAGCAGTTAATAGCCTGTCAAGGCTTGTAAGCCCTTTTTTTAACAGATTATTTCCCCAGTTGCCCCAGAATCATCCTGTAATGGGCTCAATTCTTATGAACTTCAGTGCCAATATGATTGGCCTTGATAATGCAGCAACTCCTTTAGGCCTTAAAGCAATGAAAGAATTACAGGAACTCAACCCGCATAAGGAACAGGCATCCAATTCCATGATTATGTTTATTGTTCTAAATACTTCCGGGCTTACAATTATTCCTGTAAGCATTATGGCCATAAGAGCAGCATGCAACGCACAGAATCCAACCGATATTTTTATTCCTCTTCTGATTGCTACATACATATCTACAATGGCAGGCCTTATATATGTTTCAATTGTACAAAAAATTAAATTGTACAATCCTGTATTACTTGCATACATTCTGGGAACTACAGCTTTAATTGCAGGATTAATCTGGTATCTTCATCTTTTGCCTCAACCCAAAGTTGCTGTTTTTTCTTCAATTGCAGGTAATTTTCTTCTTTTCTTTATAATAATCCTGTTTCTGTATATAGGAATAAGAAAAAAAATAAACGTGTATGAACACTTCATTGAAGGAGCTAAAGAAGGATTTGAAATTGCGGTAAAAATAATTCCCTATCTGGTGGCTATGTTATTTGCTGTTGCAGTATTCAGGGCATCGGGAGCATTGGATTTTTTACTGAAAGGTATTGAGCATTTCTTTGCTCTGTTCGGCTTAAATACAGATTTCGTTAAGGCTCTTCCCGTAGCATTTATGAAACCTTTAAGCGGAAGTGGTGCAAGAGGGCTTATGGTTGAAGTAATGAACACATACGGCGCTGACTCGTTTCCCGGCTTTTTAGCCTGTATATTTCAAGGATCTACCGAAACTACATTTTATACAATTGCCGTTTATTATGGTGCTGTCAACATCAGCAAGACACGTTACACAGTGATTGGCGGACTTTTTGCCGATCTGGCAGGTATAATTGCAGCTATTTTTATTGCTTATCTTTTTTTTAAGTCATGAATAGATTCAATTAAACTGATAATAAATGCCAAAGGTTAGAAAATTGTTGTAAAGTCCGCTTGTAAATCCCAACGTACGACCAATTAAACCATAACTGGTATCAGCTACTTCTAAATTTCTTATTGGCCTTATTGAATAAGAATATCTTGCATTTACTATAAAATTTTTGGTTATCTTATAATTTACACCTGCCAACCATTCAAAATCAATTTTCCTGAATTCTTCGAAGTCCTCATTATCATATACATAACCATCTTTCTCACCCTGCCTAGCAAATAAATAACCTGAAACAAGACCCAAATCAATTATTACATGTTCCTTAATGGAATAGGTAACCATAACAGGTAAATCAATATAATGAAGTGCCATCTTGTAAGTAAGTATGTTATCAGCAGAAGTTACTTTCTGTGCACCCTTTCCGGCATATTTTAATTCAAACTGAACACCAAGGTTTTTATACAGAATAGTATTTACAAACATCCCTCCCTGAATGCCAATTTTATTAAAACCTGCATAGGTATCCCCATCAACCTGGCATGCTGTCATCCCAATGAATAACCCCCCTGAAAAACGCTGCGCTGAAACAGTAAAAATATTTTGAAAAAATGTAAATAAAAAATAAATGCTAAATATCAGATATTTAATTTGATGAAGTCTCATTATTTTTTCACTTTACCGTATGAATTCCAATATTCATAAATAATCTTTAATTAACATCTCTTTTAATAAAGAAACCCCTTTTCCTGCTTTTTCATTGATAAATTTAACTGGCCGGTAAACAGGTATACTTACTTCATTTGGGTCAATGATAAAAACAGGAATTTTATCCGGTACATAATTAATCAGGCTCGCTGCAGGATATACCACAAGCGAGGTCCCAATAACAACAAAAATATCGGCATGTGAAGAAATTAATGCTGCCTCCTCTATCGCAGGAACAGGCTCTCCAAACCAAACAATATTAGGCCTTAACTGATAACCTTTCTCACATTTGTCGCCCGGTTTAATTTCATCATAACCAATATCATATATCAAATTCGGATCTTTTGTACTCCTTGCTTGTGTTAAAATTCCATGCAAATGTAAAATATTGTTACTCCCGGCTTTTTCATGCAGATTGTCAACGTTTTGTGTAATAATTTGAACATCAAAATATTTTTCAAGCTCTTTGAGTCCAATATGAGCTGCATTTGGTTGTGCATCTTTAAGTTGGGCCCTTCTTTCATTATAAAATTGTAATACCAGATTCATGTTTTTTTCCCACCCTTCAAGGCTTGCCACTTCCATAACATCATAGTTTTCCCATAAACCGCCGCTGTCTCTGAATGTCTTTAATCCGCTTTCAGCACTAATGCCTGAGCCGGTTAACACAACCAATTTTTTCATCGAATCATACTTTTGAATAACAAATTTAAAATAATATTCGCAATTTTGTTGTTATAATTGATTATACCGGTTTTTCCCTTATATGATTGACAAGCAAACTATTGACAGAATTTTTTCAACAGCTGATATTGTTGAAGTTATCAGTGATTTTGTCACGCTTAAAAAATCAGGCCAGAATTATAAGGGTTTAAGTCCTTTCAAAAATGAGAAAACGCCTTCATTTTTTGTTTCTCCTGCTAAAGGAATATTTAAATGCTTCAGTTCAGGTATCGGAGGAAATGTCGTTACCTTCCTTATGGAACACGAAAAGCTTTCATACCCTGAAGCCTTACGCTATCTGGCAAAAAAATACAATATTGAAATTATTGAGAAGGAAGAAACAGCTGAAGAACAACAAATTAAGAATGAAAGGGAAAGTTTACTCGCAGTAAATGCTTTTGCCTGTCAGTATTTTATTTCGAATTTAAAAAACACAGAAGAAGGAAAAGCTGTTGGAAAAAGTTATTTTATTGAAAGAGGTATCAGAGATAACAGTATTGAAAAATTTCAACTGGGATACGCACGTGCTGATAAATTTTTGTTCACTAAAACAGCTCTTGAAAAAGGTTTTAAACTTGAGTTTCTTATTAAAACCGGCCTTACAGTTAAAAAGGAAGATGCGGAAGCATTTGATAGGTTTCATGGAAGAGTAATTTTCCCAATTCATAGCCTTTCAGGCCAGATAATTGGTTTTGCTGGAAGAATCTTAAAAACCGATGAAAAAATAGCAAAATACATCAACTCACCTGAATCTGAAGTTTATCACAAAAGCCAGGTTTTGTACGGACTTTATTTTGCAAAACAAAGTATTGTTAAACATGATAAATGTTACCTGGTTGAAGGATATACAGATGTTATATCAATGTTTCAGGCTGGTATTGACAACGTTGTGGCATCATCGGGTACTTCTCTTACTGTTGAACAGATAAGGCTTCTTAAAAGATTTACAAAAAACATTACGGTACTATATGACGGTGATGAAGCAGGCATTAAAGCATCAATACGTGGAATTGATATCATTCTCGAAGAAGGAATGAATGTTAGGGTTGTTTTGCTGCCTGAAGGAGAAGATCCTGATTCGTATGCCAGAAGCCATAGTTCAAATGAATTTTTAAATTATATTTCAGAACATGAAAGTGATTTTATAACTTTTAAAGTTAAATTACTACTTAAAAACGCTGATTTTAACGATCCGATAAAAAAATCAACGCTTATTACAGATATAGTTCGCTCTATTGCAGTTATTCCTGAAAGCATACCACGCTCAATTTATATACGCGAATGCAGTCGTATGCTTGATGTTGATGAAAAAATGCTTTTAACCGAAATTACAAAGATAAGACGTTTAAGGATAGAACAGAAAGGCAAACAAACGGGCAATGTTTTTGAACTACCTTCCTTCGAACCTAAAATAACTCATCAATTACCGGTAATTCAGGAAAAATACCAGTCCGAACGAGAAATTATACGCTTATTATTAACTCATGGTAATCAAATGTTCACCATAAAAGATGAAAATAATCAAATGCATGAAATTTCGGTCAACGATTATCTCATTCATGAAATCGAAAATGACGAATTGACTTTTCATCATCCGGTATATAATCAAATTTTCAACGAAATAAAAGAATCTTATTATAAAAACGAGGATATATCCGACAAAAATTTTACTCATCACATGGATATTACTATAAGTACGACAGCCGTTGATATTATTACTTCCCAAAACTATAACCTGAGCAAAATATGGCGGAAATATGAGAATTATGTCGCTACTGAAGAAATGAAACTAAATGAAGTGGTTCCTGAAGCATTAATGGCATTGAAAATAGACAGAGTAATAAGAATGTTAAAAGAAACAGAGGAATCAATGAAAAAAGCACAGGAAAATAATGATATTGAAAATATTGAAGAACTTCAAAATAAATATGTAATATTGAACAACCTCAAAAGAGAATTATCAAAAAGCCTTGGAGAGCGAATAATAATTTAAAAACAGAATTTATTGTTTATATTAAACGTCAGGGCCATATGTATAAATATATTATCTTTGATGAAATTTTTCATTACACATACTAGAAAATTCTGGAATACAATTCTTTGCATTGTTACTATTTTTAT
>JAJUGM010000078.1 GCA_029268165.1 Bacteroidota bacterium | reverse complement strand
CACTTTGAGGCGGCGCTATCAGTTCAACTTCAAGTTTTTCAGGTACAACAATATCAAAACCGCCGGTTGAATCAAGGTCTAATAATTGCACCAAATCAAGATAGGCAATTTCAAGATTATTCTTTTCCTTAAGCAAAGTCTGCTTATCATCAGCCTCCTGAGCCTTTATCTGAAAATATTCACCCTGAGCTATATTGCCAACCTCCACCAGCTTTTTTGTCCTTTCGGCCTGTAATGAGGTTACTTCCAGCTTACTTTTTGCTACTTCAACTCTTTCTTTGGCAAAAAGTATGTTTAAATAGGCTACTGTGAGTGTTAAAGCGATATCATTTTTTGTTTTTTCGAGATCAGCCTTGCTTTGAAGATATTTATACCTTTTCTGCAAAATGTCGTTCAAGATGGTAAGGCCCGAAAACAATGTCATGTCGCTTCCAAGCCACATATTGCCTGACCAATAACTTTGGTTGACATATCCTAGCCTGCTGTAATCAATTGTTTTTCCTGAACTGTAATTATGTGTCCACTGCCCGTTCAGGTTTGGAAGTATATTAAATTGTGACTGACTGTAATTGTTCCGGCTATATGCAACATTCAGCTGCTGTCTTTTTATCTGAAGGTTGTTTTCATAAGCATAGTTGATACATTCTTCAAGCGACCATGTTTTTTGTGAATATGCGCCAGAGGCAACCAATAATGTAAGAAAAATTAATACAATGTGTTTCATATCAAAAATTTTATTTATTCATGCGATATTAGTTATTTATCATTTCTATTTTATCCCATCATCACACCTTCAATGATTCTTGCTGACCGGGATTCGAAAAAATTTATGAAATCATCACAATACCTGCTTGACATTTTCTGTTACGACATAACCATCGAATAACTGAACGATGCGATGCGCTTTATCGGCGTCAGAGGGAGAATGTGTAACCATAACTATGGTCATACCTTCATTATTTAATTCTGTAAGCAGATTCATCACTTCTTCACCATTGGCTGAATCGAGGTTACCTGTAGGCTCATCAGCCAGAATCAACTGAGGACGGACAACTAAGGCTCTTGCAATTGCCACCCGTTGCTGTACGACTCCGGAAAGCTGTTGCGGGAATTGTTTCTTACGATGAAGTATTTTCAACCGCTCAAGCACCTCATTAACCCTGATGCGACGCTCTGTAAGCGAAACACCCATATAAAGCAAAGGTAGTTCAACATTCTCATATACAGTAAGTTCATCAATAAGATTAAAACCCTGAAAAATAAAGCCAATTTTGCCTTTCCTTATCCGGGTACGCACGCTCTCAGAATACTTTGAAACCTCCTCACCGTTAAAATAATATCTTCCGCTTGTTGGATTGTCAAGTAATCCAAGAATATTTAGCAGTGTAGATTTTCCGCTTCCTGAAGGCCCCAAAACAGCAATAAATTCGCCTTTCTCAATACTGAGATTCACCTTGTTCAGGGCTATGGTTTCTATTTCAGCGTTACGAAACACCTTTACCAAATCAACTGTTTTTATCATAGCTCGTTAGCGGTTTTAATCTGTGGTATTCTTTATTAGTATTTATTTTATAATTAAATTTTCCTTCATGAATTATGCCAAATTAACTAATCAATTGTTAATCTGATGTTTAGTATCATATTTTTTCTTATAAATTTAACATATTGTGTTCGAATACACTACAGAAACAGTACGAAAACGTACACCTGTTACTTAGAATGTCATCGTAAACACTGTTTCTTTATCAGGTTCCGAATGCGCTGTTATTGTTGCATTATGCAACCGCAGAATCTGCTTTGATAAGCTCAGGCCTATACCCGAACCAGATGGCTTGGTGGTAAAGAAAGGTATGAAAATTTTATCAAGCACATCATGCAAAATCCCGGGTCCGTTATCAATAACCTGCAAGGTTACCCGGCCACGTTTGTTAAGGAAAGCTGTAAGGCTGACCTGGGCATTTTTTCGTCCGTTAAGCGCATGTAAAGAGTTTCTAACCAGGTTAATAATCACCTGCTCCATAAGTTGTTCGTCGGCCATAAACTGCAATGATTCAGGTTCGACCTTTATTTTAAGTTCAATCTGATTACTGGCAAACTCATCTTCCATAAGTTTCTTTATGTTATTAAACAATTCTGAAACATAACAGACCTTAAAATTAGGTTTAGGAATCCTGGTAAGATTTCGGTATGTGTTAACAAAATGCAGCAATCCGCTACTTCTCTTACTGATTGTTTCAAGCGCTTCGTAAATTTCGTTAACTGCTTCCCTGTCAAATACGATTTCATTTTGTGACTGATCTGACCTGATGTTTTTAAGCATCAGGTTAAGTGTTGATGATAATGATGCTATGGGGGTAATGGAATTCATAATTTCGTGCGTAAGCACCCTGATAAGCTTTTGCCAGGCTTCAGTTTCCTGTTCCTCAAGAACATGTTGTATATCTTTAATAGTAACCAGGTATATAAGTTTGTCTTTAATTTTTATTGTTGTTGCATAAATAGCGAGTTGCAGAAAATCGTCTTCATCCTGGACTTTTACAAGCCTGTTTTCTCCGGGTTTTATATTCAGAAGCGTATCAACCAGTTCGCGGCTCAACGTTTCAAGCATTTTAATGTTTTTAATTGAGGTTACCTGAAACAGCTTTTTAGCAGCTTTATTGATTAATTCTATGCTTCCGTCAGTTGTGTATGCTATCACGCTCACATCAATATTCTGCACAATTGTCTGCAGGTAGTGAAAATTTTCTTCTTTTTCGGCTCTTACTCGCTGGAAGTCGTCAATAACTTCATTAAATGCCTTGTTAAGCTCTTCAAACGACCCTCCCATCCCTTCCATATTGAAGGTTCGTGTAAACTCTGAAAAGCGTATTGATTCAAGAAAGCTGACAAGTTCCCTGTTGGTTTTGTCAATGTACCTTATTAGCGAGGTGACCTGAAAAATAATTGCTGCGATTGCAATAACCGGTGCTATAAAATATTTGATTTTTAATGTAAAAAAGAAAAGAAAAATGAATACTACAAGTAGTATTACTCTTACAATAATATTTATCCTGTAGTTTTTAAAGACCATATTTTTCCATTCTCCGGTAAAGTGATGTGCGTGTTAACCCTAATTCCTGAGCTGCCTGTGTAATATTGCCCTGATTTAATTTAAGTACTTTTTCAATAACCTGCTTTTCAATCGCTTCAAGGTTGTAAGTATCAAAATCGAGTTCTCCGGTTTTTCTACGAGGTGGTGATAAAATAAAAGAATCGGGATCGAGTATTTGTGAATCGGTCATGATAACTGCTCTTTCAATAGCATGCTGAAGTTCCCTCACATTACCCGGCCATGAATAATGCATGAGTTTATTGATGGCAGCTGTGTTGATGCCTTTAATATTCTTTTTATATTTTTTCGAAAAAATCTTCAGGAAATGATTAGCAAGCAAAGCTATATCATCGGCTCTTTCGCGGAGCGGAGGCAGGTGAATTTCCACAGTGTTGATACGATAAAGCAAATCCTGCCTGAATAAATTATTACTTACCATGTCATAGACATCGTTATTGGTAGCGCATATCAGCCTTACATCAACGGGAATAGGTTTGTTGGCACCCACACGGGTAACCTCCCTCCGTTCTATTGCAGTAAGGAGTTTTGTTTGCAGAGGCAGACTCAGGTTGCCAACTTCATCAAGAAAAAGTGTGCCGCCTGAAGCAATTTCAAAACGGCCTGGTTTTTCTTTTCTGGCATCGGTAAATGCTCCTTTTTCATGCCCAAAGAGCTCGCTTTCAAACAAGGTTTCACTGATTGAACCAAGGTCAACACTGATAAATACTTCATCACGCCTCATCGAATGGCGATGCAATGCACGGGCTACTAGTTCTTTCCCTGTTCCGTTTTCCCCAAGAATTAAAACATTGGCATCTGTCTGGGCAACCTTTTTAATTGTTGAAAAAACCTGCTGCATTTGTTCCGAATTGCCTATAAAATCAGTAAATGGCTGATCCATTACTGCACTCATTTCTTTCTGCTTCACCCTGAGTTCATCAGCTTCGAGTCTTGAACGGCGGAGTTTTATGGCTGATGATACTGTGGCAAGCAGCTTCTCATTTTGCCATGGTTTCAGAATAAAATCAGTAGCGCCCATCTTTATGGCTTTAACTGCTTTCTCAGCATCGCCATAAGCGGTAATAAAAACAACTACAGCTTCAGGATCTATTTCAAGTATTTTGCCAAGCCAGTCGAAACCCTCCTGCCCGCTTATGGCATCTTTTGTAAAATTCATGTCAAGTAATATTACATCAAACTTTTCATGATTCAGAACGATTGGTATCTGATCAGGGCTGTTAAGCGTTACAATTCTTTCAACATGCTGCTTTAAAAGCATTCTTAAAGCAAACAAAATATCTTCGTTATCATCAACAGCCAGTATTTTACCTGTTTTTTCCGCCATGATTTATTTATTTTATAAACAAATGTATAGAATTAGTTTGAATAATATAAAGATAGACAGCATGCTTTTATTAGGTGAAAGACAATTAGATTTTAAAATATGATTTTCAAGAATAAATTTGCGTATTATTACAATTATTTTTATAAAGCAAATAAATATTTAAATGTTTAAGAATAAAACATTACTAAACCTTACAGTTTTTATTCTTTTTCCGTTGTTTTCCCAAAAAATTTTTCCGCAGCAAATAGTAACAGACACCGTATATATTGATTTTGTTCCTGATTCGCTGGTTCCGGTAAATTACATAATAAAATCGGTAACCGACCGTCGCCATGTAAATCCTCAACTCATCAGTTATTCGCAGAAGAATAAATATATTCTGATTCCTGTTGAGGTTGAACTATGCACACACAAAACACTCGCTGATAATATCAAGGATGGGTTTCAAAAAAGTCAAAATTATGCTGACACTTTTAGTCTTGATATTAATTATTTCCTGATAAGCCGATATAAAGGGCATTTTGGTTCACCCTATCTGCTTCAGGCTGATATACCTGTTTACAGGTATTCGGGGAATGATACATCACAGGTGGGAACGCTGGTTTACAATTCGAGATACATGTTGTCCGGTCGCAAAATGAAAAAGTTTAAAGCTTATGAAGAGGTAATGATGAAATGGCATACCGAATTCAAACTCGATATGCTGACTACTGCGGGCTATGCCAGACAGCTTAATGGTAAGCCTGAAAATCTGGTTGAAACACCTTTAAAACGGTCACACTTTCTGCATGGTATTGTTGGCGGAGCCATAGGTTTTAATTTCTGGATGGTTGAAGGAGAGCTGTTTTTTACCCGTCCTGAGGCCGGACGGTCATCCTGGTATTTGGGGAATATTATTCGTTACCAGCATACACGTGATTTTGAAATGATAGGTTTTGGAAAAAAATCGGAATATTTCGTGAAAAGAATTAATGAAAACTGGGCTTTTAATGTAAGGACAAATTTCCTGCTGGGATTGACAAAATGGAATGATACAGAAGATATTAAGCTGTACCAGTTAATACAATTATCATTGTCATCAGGCCAATACATTAGTTATGATATCAGGAATACAGGTGGTTTTCAGTTTAAAACAGGATTATTTGAAAACGGTTATTATATAGTCAGTAAACCACCTGGATTACATATTGGTTTGTATTTAAGTATCGGATATAAGTTCTGAACGACATGCAAAAAAGATACAACATATTAATATGTCTTCTGTTTACGGGTATTTTTAGCTGTTATACACAGATATACACTATCTCAGGTTATGTCTCCGACGGAAATACACGTGAAACCCTTATAGGCGCAACCATTCAGGTAAAAGGAGAAAACCGCGCAACAGTAACCGATAATAACGGTTTTTTTAGCCTGACAGGCATGAAAAGCGGAACATATACGCTTATCATATCGCACATCGGCTATAAACAGGATGAAATCACGATAAAACTTGAAAACAAAGGTATTGTTTTAAACGATGTATTGCTCAGCCCTGTTTCTCTTTCGCTTGAAGAAGTGTCAATAATAGCTGTAAAACCTGATGCCGTGGTTGACCGCACTATTGAAACCAGCCATATACAGCTTACGCCAAAAATGATTCAGTCAATACCCACTGCAGGTAAAGATGTTTTTGCCGCTGTGAAGTATTTACCCGGTATTGACCGTACTGAACCTTTTTCGCCTCTATATACAGTCCGTGGAGGCGATCCTGGAGAGAACGCCGTGATGCTTGATGGTGTGATGATTTACAATCCTTACCATTCTTCAGTCACATCAGGGATATTCAATACAATGACTATTAAAAATATTGACCTGTTGGTAGGCGGTTTTGGTGCCGAATACGGAGGCCGCAACTCTTCGGTGATGTATATAACTACCATTGACGGAAACCAGAATGAATTACACGGCGAAATAGAGCCAAGCTCATTTTACTCAAAGCTCTTTCTTGAGTTCCCCGCAGGAAAGAATGCATCAATGATGCTGGCAGGCAGATATCTGCTTGATCTGCCTTCTTATTTTATCTTTCAGAATAAAAACTACTTTTATGATTATAACCTGTCATATACCAACCGCATTAACGAACGGAACCGGCTGACAATTAAATACTTTGAATCAAAAGATTTCACCGGTTATAATTTTAACACTTTTTACCGTTACTTCGGAAATACTTTTAATACTGACATTTACGATAATTTTGTGCTGCAACAGAGAAATGACTGGAAAAACAGGGCTGCCACCCTTATCCACAAACTTGTATTATCACCCAGGGCATATTTCAGGTCACAGGCATATTATTCATCACATAAATCAAAAAACTTTTCAGGCCTCGATTTCATATTTTCTGTTCCACAGGATGATGCTGACACACTCACTCTGCAGTGGCAGTCAAATAATAAGCTTTGCAGTGAAATTGTTGATATCGGAATTAAAACAACTCTCTCGGTAAGACTTACCGGTTTTATGGAACTTTTATCAGGTGCGGAATATAATTATTATATTTTTCGTAACAGCATTATTATTAATGACATCAATAATGGTGAATTTTCGCGGTACCCTTCCATTATCGCTGCATTCATTGAAGATAAAATTACTACAGGTCCCTTTTCTGTGAGGCCAGGAATAAGATTTACCAATTATCACAACAGCGGATGGTTTTACGAGCCGCGTATCAATGCTTCATTAAGGTTACCTTTTGGCTTCAGGTTTAAAGCCGCTTATGGCCAGTATCTTCAGTATATCATCAGTATGAATTCCAATGAGCTTGAAATGAGCCAGATTGTTGATTACTATTATCCGTTATGGAATCTGAAACCCAGTAAATCAATACATTACATCGCCGGTATTGAAAAAAGCCTCAATACTTCGCTTAATTTTTCTGTAGATGTTTATTATAAAGATATGCCGAGGGTTTATGTTTTTGACATGAATAACTATTATGGCATTTCTGAAAGATTGCAGCAGGGAACAGGTAGAGCTTATGGTATTGAATTGCTTGTTAATGGTAAAATTAATCACTTATCAGGCTGGATGTCATATAGTTATTCAAGATCAACACGGCAGTTTCCAGAATCTGAGATAAATAATGGTAAATCGTATGAATTTGATTATACACGGCCACATACTTTTAAGTCGGTTATTAACTATCAGATCACACCCAATTATGCATTAAACATGTCTCTGGTATTTTTATCGGGTGCAAGAAGAAGTATAGAAACTACCCTTCAGAGTTACTATTATTATGACCCTTTAACAAATCAGACAAATTACTTCCCGCTTTATACAACTAATGAAAAAAATGCTGCACGGATGCCTCCGGTAATTAATTTTGATTTAGGCATAAAAAAGAAATTATTAACTGGTTTTGGCAGGCAACTGGCCGAATTTTTAAAAGCAGACGAATCATACGTAACAGTTACCGTCCGCAATATCCTGTTTTTATACAGGAATGTGGAGTTTTTTTTCCCCGGTTCCGGTATCCCGGGATACAATGATAAATATATACCGTTTGGATCAAATTATTTGCCATCTGTTGGATTTAGCTATACATTAAAATTCTGAACCATGAGAATAATAATATTATTGACTGCTGTTATATATGCCCTTATTGCTTCAGGATGCAAGAAAATGGTTGATTTTTATCTGGGTGTGCCGCTACAACCGGTAATTGATTCAAATACCTTTGTGCCCGGACTGAATATTTTCGGTATTATAAGGCCTGATTCTACTGGTGGCTATAACAATTCTTATATCATGCTGCAGAAAGTACTTCCTGCTACAGGCAGCGATGACAGTCTTGAAATTGACACTGCTCAGGTAACTGTTTTTTATGCAAGCCAATCTGCTGAAAATGTTATTTGTAATTTTCTGCCTTCCGACTGCAATGGCACTTTTATTAAAGATTATTACCGTCCGTTATGTGAATTTCATCCACAGGCAGGTGATACAATTAAGGCGGAATGCAGGTATATGGATTTGCCTGTCTTAAAAGGCATTACTATAATACCTAATAAACCTTTGGTACTGGAAAACACGTTAATAAAAACAGGAAACTCGGTTTCATTTGATATCAGATACGATTCAACTATTTATATGTATGACGTTTATCTCTATTACCAGGGTCATATTGTAAATTACTTGCGAATTCCTGCTTCCGGACAATCTGATACGCAAATTAAATTTTCATCGCTCAGCACTGATGCCGACAGTATATCCATATATGGTTATGATTACAATTTTGCGAAGTACTATCTTACTTCAAATACTTCATTAAACTTTAATAAATACCGCGAGTCATACAGTACGGTTGAAGATGGTTATGGAGTTTTTGGCTCGCTCAATCTGGCAGGCTATAAAATAAAAAAACCACTGTAAATCTCTATATTGTTTACAGTGGCTTTTTTCAAAAAAACAGCTGTTCAAATATTATTATTTCGCAGCAAAAATGCGAATTTGGAACAGCCCTGACTAACCTCTGCGAAATTTGTTGTTTCCAAATTTGCCTCTGGAACTGCCCCCGTTGTTTTCTTTAGGCCTTGCCTCATTAACGGTCAGTTCCCTGCTGCTGAATTCTTTTCCATTAAGATTTTCAATGGCTTCGCGGGCTTCGTCATCGTTATCCATTTCAACGAAAGCAAAGCCTTTGCTTCTGCCAGATACCTTGTCTGTGATAATTTTCACCGAAGAAACTTCTCCGTATTGTTCGAAAAGGTTTCTCAGCATGTCTTCAGTAGCCTGATAGTTTACGTTACCTACATAAATGTTCATAAAAAAATAAATCTAAAAAGTTAAAAAATCGTACAAAGTTAAGACAATTTATTTAGAATATCTCAAAAACTGCGCATTTTATTATCCGTAATCCTGATTATCCCCACAGAATGCTTGTTTTACAAGCTGTTCTCCTCACTTTTCTGCATTGAAAAAATTTCTTCAATCAATGAGGCATATTTTTGCTGGAGGTATTTTCGTTTAAGTTTCAGTGTAGGCGATAATTCACCCGTGTCTGGAGTCCATTCTTCATGTACAAGCCTGAAGCGTTTAATCTGATCAGTTGCCCCAAGTTGCCTGTTGGTTTCGTTCACGACCCGCTGGTAGCGTTCAATAACCTGCGGATGTGCAATGAGCTCCTGATTATCGCGGTATTGAATATTATGCAGGGAGGCCCAGTTGTGTAAAAACTGAAAATTAGGTGAAATCAGAGCGCTGGCAAATTTTTGTTTTTCGCCTATAACCATAGCCTGCTCAATAAACGACGATTCTTTCAGTTTGTTTTCAATTAACTGGGGCGCAACATATTTGCCACTTGAAAGTTTGAATATTTCTTTCTTACGGTCAGTAATTTTTAAATATTTACCTTCAACAAAAATACCAATATCTCCGGTATGAAGCCAACCCTGTTCATCAATTGCTTCCCGGGTCAATGCAGGTTCTTTATAATAGCCCTTCATTACATTAGGGCCTTTGCACAATATTTCACCGTCATCAGCTATTCTGACCTCAACGTCCGGAACGGGAGGCCCTACAGTTCCAACTCTCACCTCCCCTGTAACAGGAGGCCTGTTGGTGGTAATCACCGGCGATGTTTCGGTCATTCCGTATCCTTCCACAACCGGTATGCCTGCCGCATTAAATATGGTAGCAAGCCTCGGTTGTAAAGCTGCTCCTCCAACCACAATAATTTCAACGGCTCCGCCAAGTGCCTCCCTCCATTTACTGAATATCAGCTTGTCGGCAATTTTTAGCTTAAGCCTGTATAACCATCCGTTTCTTTCGGGCATTTTGTATCGCATTCCCAGATTAACAGCCCAGAAAAAAAGCTGTTTCTTAATGCCTTTAAGCTCACGGCCTTTGGCAATTATTTTATCGTATGTCTTTTCCAGCAACCGGGGTACTGAAATAAAAACATGGGGCTTTACTTCGCGCAGGTTATCTGCAATTGTGCCCATGTTTTCAGCATAATATATACTGATGCCTACACTTTGAAAATAGTAGTTAATGGTGCGTTCAAAAACATGGCTTATGGGCAGGAAACTCAATGTTCGATGTGTGTAATTAAAATGAAATACCTGTGAAATGGATTTAACATTGCTCATGATATTGCCATGCGACAACATTACGCCCTTTGGATTACCCGTAGTACCAGAAGTGTAAATAATTGTT